>NZ_JBEZEH010000058.1:0-31980 GCF_040648775.1 Micromonospora sp. NPDC049089 | reverse complement strand
GCGCCGGGCCGAGACCGGTGTGTTGTGCTTCCCCCTTACTTAGAGTCGGGGCGGGGGGGGTACCACCCCCCCCCCCCCCCGCCCGCGCTGTTGACCGGCTCGCCGGCCCAGTTTGATCGAACCGGCTCGCCGGCTTAGGTGGATCAGACCGGCTCGCCGGTCGACGGACGCCCGATCGCGTCCCGGGGCGCCGCCGCCTTCGGGTCGTCGGGGAGCCGGGCCGAAGCGGCCTGGTCGCCGAAATCCTGGTCCCCGACGTCCTGGTTGCGCTCGGCGTCCTGTTCACGCTGGGCTCGCTCGGTCAGCTGCTGCTGCCGGGAAATCTGCTGCTTGGCCATGGCGATCCTCGCGATCCGTCGGGGCGCGGCTGCGCCGACACGGTCTGCGGTCGCTCGTCGCGTACCCGGGGCCCCAGTCGACAAACGCGGCCCGGCGGCGGGCGCACGGCCCCGGGTGAACGCCGTCGCGGCGTGCGTGCCCGGCGGCGGGCGGGGTACCCGGGACACCGGCGAGCACGCGGAGGTGGGGCATGGACGAGCAGCGCAGCGTGACCATCCCGGTCGGGGACGCTCAACTCCCCGCCGACCTGACGCTGCCCGCCCAGCCGGTCGGCGTGGTGCTGTTCGCGCATGGCAGCGGCAGTTCCCGGCACAGCCCGCGCAACGTGGCGGTGGCCCGGACGCTGAACGACAGTGGGCTCGGCACGGTGCTGGCGGACCTGCTCACCCCGGCCGAGGACGAGGTGGACGCGCGAACGGCCGAACTGCGCTTCGACATCGGGCTGCTGGCCAGCCGGCTGGCCGGGATCGTCGACTGGCTGGCCGTCGAGCGTCCTGCCGGCGATGCGCCGATTGGCCTGTTCGGGGCCAGCACGGGTGCTGCCGCTGCCCTGGTCGCGGCGTCGTCCCGCGCCGATCGGGTGGCCGCAGTGGTCAGCCGGGGTGGTCGGCCGGACCTGGCCGGGAACGCGCTGGCCCAGGTGCGTACCCCGACGTTGCTCCTGGTCGGCGGGCTCGACGAAGAGGTGATCACGCTCAACGAGCGGGCGCTGGCCGAGTTGGGGGAGATCGGCGAGTTGCGGGTCATCCCCGGCGCCACCCATCTCTTCGAGGAGCCCGGCACCCTTGAGCAGGTCGCCGATCAGGCTGGCACCTGGTTCACCACGCACCTCGGTCGGTGATGATCACTCCGAGGGCAGCAGAGCCGAGGTCGAGCGGCGCTGTTGGACGGTGTCGATGACGCGCCAGAGGACGGCGGTGATCGGGACGCTGACGAAGGCGCCAGCGATGCCCGCGATCAGCGTGCCAGCGGTGACCGCCACCAGGATCACCGCCGGATGCAGTCGGACCTGCCGCTTCATGACCAGCGGCTCCAGCAGGTTGCCCTCGATCTGCTGCACGGCGATCACCGCCGCGAGGGTGAGCAGCGCTGTGGTCGGCCCGTTGGCTGCCAGCGCCACCAGCACCGCCACCGCGCCGGCCACCGTCGCCCCGATGATCGGCACGAAACCGCCGAGGAACGTGATCAACGCCAGCGGCAGGGCGAGTGGCACCCGCAGCACCACGAGAGCCAGCCCGATGCCCAGCGCGTCGATCGCGGCGATGAACATCGTGCCCCGGCTGTACGCGCCCAACGTCTGCCAACCGTTGCGGCCGGCCTCGGCCAGCACTGGTTGGTTCGGGCCGGACGCCCGGGACAGCACCCAGTGCCACATGGACCGGCCGTCCTTGAGCAGGAAGAAGAGCAGCACCAGAGCCAGCAGCGCGGAGCCGAACACCTCGGTGGCGGTCCGGGCGCCGGCCACCGGGTCGGGTGAGCTGCCGCTGAGCCCTTCCCGGGCCTGGTCGACCAGCCGGTCCAGCTGTGCCTCGCTGACCGGCAGGGTGGACGTCACGAAGTCCCGGCTGCGTTCGACCCCCTGCGTCAACTCCTGGCTGAGCTGATCGAACTGGCTGGCGGTCAGGTTCCACACCAGGGCGCCGACGCCGACCAGGATGCCGAGCAGCAGCAGTACGGTGCAGAGCGCGGCCAGCGCCGCCGGCAGGCGCAACCGGCGCAGCAGCAGCAGGACCGGATCCAGCAGCGCGGTGAGGAAGATGGTGGCGGCCAGCGCGATGGCCAGGGGCGCCAACAGGACGGCGATCCGGCCGAGCAGGTAGAGCCCCGCGGCGATCACCACCAGGCAGGCACTCCACAACACAGCGGTCCGGACCAGCCACGGCAGCGCCGCCCAGGTCTGGCGCGGCCCGGGGCCGCCTGTCGGTCCGGGTACCTCTGCGGCCATGTCGGTCCTCCTCGATGTCGACGAGGTCGGTACCCGGTCGGTCGTGCCCCGACACCCGAATCGCTGGCCGTTGCCCGCGCGGATCGTACGTCGGCCGGAGTGACGCCGGTGGGTGTTCGCCAATCACGTCCGGAGCGGCGGCGTTTGGGTGGTCCGGCCGAGGGAACGCGAAGGGGACGGACCAGACTGAGGAGGGACGCCATGGGTGACTTCATGGACAAGGCCAAGGACTTCGCGGACAAGCATGACAAGCAGGTCGACCAGGGTGCGGAGAAGGCCGGCGACATGGCCGACAAGCGCACCGGCGGCAAGTACGGCGATCAGATCGACAAGGGCGTCGACCAGGCCCAGGCCCGCACCGGCGAGGGCGATCAGGTCCGCTGACCCGCCGCGCTTCTCCCGGGCCGCCGAGCCTCGGCGACCCGGGAGTGCCGGGTCCGGACGATGCGGATCAGCGCTTGTCGCGTAGCTCGTCCATCGTGGTCGGCCGGCCGCTCAACGCGTCACGCAACCGGTCGACCAGGCCGATGCCGGGGGCGAGCAGCTTCTTCGCCGGTGGGTGCTCAGGGCTCCCCGGGTGCGGCCGGGTCGGCCCGATCTCCTTGATCACCGTCACCCGGGCGGCGATCTCGACCAGCTCCTCCCGGGCTGTCGCCGCGCGCAGCCTCGGAAAGAGCTCCTTCTCCTCTTCCGCCACGTGGTGTCGGACGGTGCTGGTCAGGTGGGCGAGCAGTTCGTCGAAGCGGGGGTCGGACGGGTCGGCCGACTCCAGCTCCTTCATGGTCCGCTCGGCGTCGGCGTGCTCCGCGATCTCCCGATCGGCGATCTCGTTGCCGTCGGGCAGCACCTCTCGGGCGATCGGATACACGTACGCCTCCTCGGCCACCGAGTGGCGGACGAGTTCGGCGATCACCACGTCGGCGAGGTGTCGGCGGTGCTCGGCAGTGCCCTGCCGGGTCGCCAACTCGACGAGGACCGCCTCGATCGCACGATGATCGGAGATCAGGATGTCGACGGCGTCGTGGTCGTCGCTGTTCGGTGGATTGGTCATTGTCACGGCCCCTTACCGGTTGCGGATCGGTGGGAGGTGTGTGGCTCTGGTACCCCCACGGGGCTGCACAAACCCACGGTTGACGATGCGTACGACGGTGTCTCTGGTACCTGCGGTGGCGGGTGGTGCCCGGCCGTCACGATTGCCGTGCCGCCGCCGGGGTAACCGCCGCCATGGCCGACGAACGCCCACCCGCCGACCGCGATCAGTCGCGGTTCGATGAGACCGCCGAGCGGACGGTCCGGCGGGTGCGGCACCGTGGCGGGCAGGCCGGCCGGATCCGGGCCCGGCAGTGGGAGGTCACTCTGGTGATCTCCATCCAGGCCGGGCTGGCCGCGGCCATCGCCGCCCTGCTCGCCAAGAATCTGCTCGGCCAGGGATCGCACGTCTTCGCACCCGCCGCCGCCGTCGGTACGATCGCCACCGCCATCGGGCAGCGGGCCCGCCGGACCTTCGAACTGTTGGGCGGCGTGGCCCTGGGCATCATCATCGGCGACACGCTGCGATTCCTGCTCGGCTCGGGACCGTGGCAGACCGGCGTGGTGGTCGCGTTGGCCATCGCCAGCGCGTTGCTGGTGGCCGGTAAGGGCGGTCCGCTCGTCGGCCAGGCCGGCGGTACCGCCGTGCTGATCGCCACGCTGGCCCCGATGCAACGCGGCCTGGAGGTGCCCCGCATCTTCGACGCGCTCGTCGGTGGGGCGGTCGGCCTGGTGGTGGTCGCGCTGTTGTTGCCGATCAACCCGATGCGGGTGCTGGACCGCGCCGCGGCACCGATCTTCGCGATCCTCTGCGAGCAACTCGACGAGCTGGCGCAGGCGATGCGCGAGCGCGACGTCGCCCGGACCATGGGCGTTCTCGACCGGCTTCGCAGCACCGAGGACGACCTGGGCCGGTTGCACGATGCGCTCAGCGGCGCCGAGGAAGTGGTGACGATCGCCCCGGTGCGCTGGCACCGCCGGCAGCAGTACCACCGTTACGCCCGCAGCGCGGGCCACCTGGAGCGGTTACTGCTGGACACTCGCGCCATGGCCCGCTGGTCAACCACTGCCTTGCAGTACGACGAGCCGATCCCACCGGAGCTGCCGGACGCGATGGGCCGACTGGGTCAGGCGGTGGCGGAGATGCGTGCGGAGTGCAAGGTCGGCGACGACACCCAGCGCACCCGTCGACTGGTCGAGCAGTGCGCCGAGTTGGCCGGGCGGGCATCGGCGACCGGGGTCAAGTCGTTCGGCGAATCCCTCGTCACCGGGCTGCGTACCGCGGCCAGCGACCTGCTCCGGGCAGCGGGTTCCGAACCCGAGGACGCCAACCGGATCGTGCGCCGGGCGGCCGGAGCCGGCGAGGCCGAGATCCACCCGCCACTCCGCCGACAACTGCACCGGGCCCCACCGACGCGAGCCGCCCGAGCCCGCCGACGCGCGCACCTCGCCAACCGCCGTGACAACGGACGGGCCGGCCTCCCCGCACGGGAGAGGCCGGCCCGGTGAAGCGTCTGGATCAGGAGGAGTAGCCGCGTTCGGCGATCCAGTTGGCGACCTTCGGCAGGCTCATCCAGTACTCGCCCAACGCCGGGTCGGCCGGGTCGGCGACCCGGATCGTGTCACCACCGTCGCGGTAGCCGACGAGGGTCAGGTAGTGGCCACCCTCGTACGAGTGCGGGTTGCCGTCGGTGTCCACTGTCGTGCCCTTGATGTTGGCCACCACCGGGCGGCCGGCGTCCACCGCGGCCAGCACGTCACGGCGCAACTGCTCGACCTGGTCGGGGCGGGCCACCGAATCACGGATCTCGGTGGTCCGGTACTTGCCGCCGGTCAGTTCGTTGAGCACCCGGGTGGTGTCCAGGGCCGAGGGGGTGCCCGCCTCGGTGGTGCCGAGCAGCCGGGCCACCTCGTCCTGCGAGAGCGCCTTGCCCTGGGCGGACAACGCGATCCTGGTCGCGGCCGGGCCGCAGTAGTAGAAGTTCGGCTGGGCCTGGTAGTCGACGCCAAGGACCCGCTCGGAGTGCCTGTCGGTCTGGCTCGACGAAGCCGGAGCGGCGGGTGCCGGCGCGGCCTGCGCGGCCACCGCCGGGCCGAGGGCGCAGCCGCCGGCGACGAGCAGGCCGACGACGGACAGGCCGCTCTTCTGGACGATCGGGTTCATGGTCGAGTCTCCGTTCGGGGGTTGTCGGCTCCGACAAGCGGAGGGCGGCAGCACCGGGAATGGCGCTCGGCGCAACACGGGGGCCGACCAGCTGTGGTCTCGGCCCTGGGCGTACCGAGGGCGTAACGGCTCTCCTCCACGGAGAATTCCGCCGGCTGAGGGCACCGGGACCCGCACGACGTCCCGGCCCGACCCGAACCGGTCATCGGGGACAGACGGTCAGCTCAGAGGCTGCCCAACAACCTGGTCACGGTGATCTCGATGACCACCCGCTCCGGATTCGGGCGTGGTGTCCGATACCGCTCGGCGTACCGCCGCTCCGCCTCCGCCACCGCGGCCGGATCCGACCGCAGCACCGCGCGGCCCTCGATGGTCAACCAGCGGCGGCCATCCACGTGGCACACGGCCACCGCCGCGCCAGCCGCGCCGGCAGCCGCCACCTGACGGGCTTTGCGGGAGGCGCCGGAGGTGATGACCCGGGCCAGGCCGGCCGCCGGGTCAAGCGTCACCCCGACCGGTACGACGTGCGGGGTACCGTCCGCCCGCAGGGTGGTCAGCGTCGCCAGGTGTCGTTCGGCGCAGAAGGCGACAACCCGCTCATCGTGCACGTCCAACCGATGATCGCCCGCCATGCCCGTCCCCTGTCCGCCGAACCGACCCCGATCATGGCACGCGGCGGCGCACCTGGCCCCGATCCGGCGGGGCGTCCGGCTGACCGGGCAGCTGGCGGCCTGCCGCCCGACGTTGGTGCACCAGCCGGGTCAGGTAGATCAGCGCGGCGGCCAGGACCCCCATGTCATCCAGGTAGATCGGGTCCGGCAGCACGTCGACCGGGAAGACCGTGTAGATCAGCGCCCCGTAGAAGGCGACCTTGCCGCCCGCGCCCAGCCCGGTCAGCATCCGCCGGGTACGCACCACCCGCACCGCCAGCACCACGGCACCGACCAGTGTGGCGAGCGCCAGGATGCTGGCGATCACCACGAGGACCCACGCCTGTCGGGACATGCCGTCACGCTAACCCACCCGAGCCCGCGCGGCTCAGAACGCGGGCACCGTCGCACGGCCGCGAGCGGTCACCTTGTTCTCCCGGGTCTGCTCGACGTTCTCCCGAGGCTGCGCGCCCACCGGCCGGGCAACCTCGCTCAGCGGCAGCACCGACGCGGACTCGGCGACCCGTCGCCCGCTCGCGGCGTGCGCCTCCTCGCGCAGACTGCGAGCCGCGGCAACCGCCAGCTCCGCCGCCCGCCACGCGCTCTGCTCCCGCTCGCGGGCTGCGGCGTGCCGGGCCGCCAGGTTGTCCCGGATCGCCCGCTGGAGCACCAGCTCCTGCTCGACCGGGTGCAGTCGCGGGTCCCAGCCGTCGCGGTGCGCGAAGACGTCGCTGAGCTGCTCCACCGACAGGTCCCGCCGCCAGTACGCATCCAGCGCCGCCCGGTGCAGGTAGCGCTCGCGGTCCGCGTACTCGGCGGGGGTCCGTGCGGTGTGCGGCAGCGGCATGGCGGCCGCCGCGTCCAACCGCCGTACGCCAGCCTCGGCCGCCTCGTACACCAGCCAGGCCGCCTCGACCGCCTCCTGCGCGGCAACCCACTCCGTCCGGCGGCGCTGCACGGTGGTGGTCGCCCGCTCGGCGGCCACCGCGACCTCCTGCGCGTAACGGCTCTGCTCCCGCTCCTCCTGGGCCTGCTCAAGTTGGCTCGGCATTGCGGCGCGCCGGATCCGGGAACCCGGGTCGAAGCGGAGCCGGCCGGGTCGCAGCAGGAGAGCGGAGACAGCGACGGCTACCACCCCGAGCAGGCTCAGCCAGATGACGGCGGCCCGGGAGAGGTCGGGCAGGACGGCGGAGAGGATGGTTTGCATGTAACAGCACCTCGCGGTCGAAGGCGGGTATCGACGGGCGGCAGGAAGGCGCGGCAGCACCGGTCGGCCCGGTGGCGGGATGATCCCGTGGACGGCGAACTCAGGTGCCGTGCGGGAGGATCAGCCGGGATCGGGCCCCGGGGATCGCCGGGCCTGGCTCAGCGGGTGGGTGGGCCGCGTCGTGCGGGAGAGCCACGGCCGGGATCGGCGGCCGGGACGTGCACCGGGCCCGCCGCGACCGGAGCGGTCGCCGTGGCGGTGTCGAGCGTGCCAGCCGGCGGGGCTTCAGCGGGCTGGCCGGCTCGCTCGTCGGCCGGGCCGGCGTCGGGGCTGACACTCGCCACCCGGCTGCTCACGGCGCTGGGCCGCAGCGGCGTGGGGGTGGGCGGTGGGGTCGCGGCGAGAGCGGCACCGAGGCCGACCGCGAGGACGAGCGCGGTGACCGCCAGGCGGGTCAGTTCCCGCAGTGACCGCAGCACAGCCCACCTGGCTGGGCGGACGGACGCTGCTGACGACACCTGACCAACCTATCGCCCGTTCCGGCCAACCGCAGCACGGCGATGGGCGGCGCGGGCGTGACCGCCACCACCATGCGCACTGTGGACACCGCCGATCAGGGCCCGGAAACGGCAACGCCCCCGACCGGATCGGGTCCGATCGGGGGCATCGTCAATCGTCGGGGGCGCACCGCCGGTGGTGCGTGCCGGCCGGCGGTGGGCCGTGGTCAGTCGCCGGTGCCGAGCACCGGGGGCGCGGCTTTGTCGTCGCCCTGCCACACCATCTCGTCCTCGGTCAGCCAGGTCAGCCGCTCGTCGGAGTCGTCGTCCTGCGCACGCCCCTGCCCGCCGAGCACACCGGGACGACCGCCGCCGGACCCCGGCCGGGCGTTGCCACCGGTCATGGCCGGACGGCCGCCGCTCCCACCACGCTGGCCGTCGATGCTGCGCCCGACCCCGTTGGCGGCACGGGTCTCCGCCGGGGGCGCGCCACCGCCGGTCGGTCGAGCCGAGGTGGGGGCCGCGCTGCCCGAGCCGGCGAGCGCGCCGCTGCGCAACACCCCGCCGGCCGGTGCCCCGCCCTGCGCCCCGTAGAGCAGGCCGGGACCGGTGCTCGCCGCGGTGGGCGCGCCGGCCGGCCCGGACAGCCCGACCAGCCCGGCGGCACCCCCGCCGAGCAGCGCGCCGCCGAGAAGCGGGTCGGCTCCGGCGAGGGACGTGCCGCCGCCTGGGAGGTCGCTGCCAGCGCCGGTCGGAACGGTGACGACAGCCGCCCCGCCGCCGGTGACCGCGCCGACCTCGCCCGGCGTCGAACCGTCGCCCGGCAGTTGGGCGACATGGTCGGGCGTCGAGATGGTCGCGTCACCCTTGCGGCCGGTGTCGGCGCCGGTGTGGGGGCCGCCGCTCACCCGGGCGATCGCCGAGACGCTCTGTGGCGTCGTCGGGTCCTTCCGGGCGGTGGTCGGCGTGTCCGGGTCCGGTGGGGGCGGTTCGACCACCCGGTCGTAGGCGGAGATCTCGTAACTGTTGGCCAGGCCGGCCACCAGGTTCACCATCCGCTGGTGGGCCTTCTCCTGCTCTGCCTTGTCCTGCTGGTGACCCGCGATGCCTCCGACGATCAGACCGGTCACACCGAAGACCGCGCCACCCTTGATCGCACCGCCGATCGCCTTGTCGTTGTCGTCGGTCTCCTCCGGGCTCTCAGCCTGCTTGTGGGCGTCGCGCAGATGGTCGGCCATCATGGTCAACCCCTGCCTGATGCCGGCCATCCCTTCGCCCAACGCGTCAGTGTGGGCGACGATGAAGCTGAGTCGCCGGTGGAACTCCTGACCCGCCGAACCCGTCCAGGTGTTGGCGAGCTTGTCGAGGTCGCCGCTCAACTCCCGGCCGAGACCGTCGAGGATGCCCTTGAGCTCGGCCCACTGGGTGGCCACGCCCTCGATCTGCTCCGGCTTGCCCGCCATCAGGCCGTCGTACAGCTGCTGGTGACTGTTGCCCTGGTAGCGCTGGGTGTAGTCAGACACGCCCGTCCTCCTTCGGCTGCAACGCCCGGTCGACCGGGGTCAGCGCGGCGGTGACATCGTCGGCGTTTGCCGCGTTACGCGCCTCGGCGGTGCGGTAGTTGTTCAGGATCGTGCTCGTCGCCTGCTGTGCCGCCAGCACCGCCTGCCGGATCCGTTCGGCCTGGTCGACATAGGACTGGTGGACCTCGCTGTAGCGACGCGCCTTGTCGGTGGCGTCGAAGAACGAGCCCAGGGCCGGAGGACGGCACTGCATCTCGGTGTTGAGCTTGCGCAGCACCGACTCGGCCTGGCTCAACCGCGACGCCAGGTGCTCGTGGAAGTCCTCAAGGGACAACAGGTCGACTTCCGTACGCCCGGCCATGGCAACATCCCCGTCGTTCTGGTTGACAACCGTCAGCGGCATCCAGGTTAGTCCACCAGTGCGACTCCGGGCGACCCGTCGAAGCTGCTCAGCCGTCGGCGTCGGTCGATTCCGTGGATCCCCCGCCGGTCCCACCGCTCGACGGGGTGCCACTGGCCGGACTCGACGATGTCGACCCCGACGGTGGCGCGGCGGACGGCGTACCCGACGGTGGCGTGGCGGACGGCGTACCCGACGGCGGTGCCGCTGACGGCGAGCCCGACCTCGGCGCGGTCGACGGCGGTGCGGTCGGTGCCGGCCCGTCGGCAGCGAAGACGGCGAACGCGTCCTCGCGGTCCAGCGTCGGCCCGGTCGGGATCAGTGCGAGCAGGGAGCCGGGCACCGCCAGCGGGGTGATCCCGCCGTAACCGAGCACGTCGAGGGTCTCCGCCGAAGCGAGCGGATACCGGATGCCCTGCGGGCTGATCAGGTAGATCGTCGACCCGGCGGCACCGGAACCGCTGGTCCCGGCACCGGGCGAGGCCTGCGCGATGACACCCTTGCCGCCGGGCAGCAGCACCGCCTCAGCGGTGCGTACCGCGTCGCGCCTGGTCTGGCGCACCGGCACCAGGCCCGGATCGCTGTCGGTCAACTCGGTCGGCACCCGGTCGAAGACCTCCAGGGTGGTGGTCGGCGGGCCGCCCGCGCTGCCCTTGCGGTACGTCGCGCACAGCGTGGTCTGACCGGGCTGGGCCGGGTAGAGGGCGGGCATCGTCGCCGGCACCCCCTCCTCCTCGATCCGCCGCTCCTCGAATGCCTCGCTGGCCTGGTTCGGGGTGATGTCGGTGATCCGACCGCCGTTGCTGACGAGCAGCAGAGCGGTGATCTCACTGATCGAGACGAGAGCGTCCCGGGTCAGCACGTAGTGCCGCCCGGCGGCCTTGAACACCGAACCGACGTCGTACGTCTGCCCTGCCACAGTGCGGCTGCTGGGCTGACCCTCGCCGGGCAGTGACGGCCGGCGCAGCGGTGGCCCGGCCGGCACGGCGTTGAGCAGCTGCTGTCCGACCTGGAGTCGCTCGGTGCCGGCCATCCGCAGCGCCGTGATCGTGCGGGACGGATCGAGCAGCTGGAGTCGGGTGTTGTTGGTGACCAGGTACCGCTGGTCGTTCACCGAGACCAGCACCGCCCGGTCACCCAGCGGCGTGCCGCCGGGCAGCGCCCGGTCGATCACCAGACGGGTGCTGGAACGCTGCCGGTCGACCGGGTCGGGCACGTCGCAGACCGACCAGGGCAGGCCGGTCAGCGACTTGCGGTCCGGCAGGGCGTCAGGCGCCCCGACGATGCCGACGGTGACGCCGCGGGGCCGGTCCCGCAGCGACGCCTGGGACATCGTCCGCACCTGGGCACTCGCATCGTTGACGATGAGCCGTGCCGAGGTGTAGTTGAGCGTCGGGTGCAACTTGCCCTCGATGAACACGTACGTCGCGCCGGTTTCCCGTTCGATGACCAGGGTCTGGTCGTCCAGCGGTGCCGCGCCACCGGTCAACTGGCCGTAGGCCCCGACCCCGCCCAGCACGATGGCCGCGGTGAGGACACTGCCGAAGACGGCCATGCCGAGACGTCGCATCGGCAGGTTGGTGGTCTCCGGATCGCCCGACAGCAAGGCGGAGACGATGCGGCGGGTGACGAAGCGGTACGCCTGCACCTGATCGCGGCGGGTCCGCATGACTTACCTCCGGCGGGGTGGATCCGCGACGATCAGGGTCGGGGTGCCGTCGCGGGCTTCCCTACGATAAGGGGCCGACTGTGGTTCCTTGGGACCACCGCTCGTGGCCGGCACCGGAGAAGACCCGGCGCAGAGTCGTACCGTGCAGGAGGGACAGTCAGCGATGACGCAGGTTCAGGCGCCACCCGTCCGAGCGGTCACGGACCCTGTCGACGTTCCGACCCGGTCGGCGCCCCCGGCCGAGCGGCCCGGCCGTGGGCGGGTCGGCCCCGTACTGGTCGGGCAGCTCGTCGTACTGGAGCTGTGCGCGGTTGGCGTCTGGGCCGCCACGGCCGGACCCAGCTGGGTGCTCGCCGCGGCGGGTGTCGCATCGCTGCTGGTCGTCCTGGCGGCCTTCGCCCGTCGGGGTGGCCGTTGGTGGTTCGAGGACCTGCTGCTGCGCCGGCGTCTGCGGCGACGTGGTGAGCGGGCGTCGGCAGCCCTGGCCAGTGGCACGGCGACCGATCCGAGGTTGGCTGCGCTCGCTCCCGAGCTGAGCGTCATCGAGCTGACCGACCGAGGCACCCGGCTCGGCATCGGGCGCGACGACCAGGGCTGGTTCGCCGCCGTCGCCCTGCAGTCCGCCACCGGTGCGGCGGTCGGATCGGTCGACGCCGCCGCCGTGGACCGCGCGCTGCGGGTGCTCGCGGACTTCAGCGCCCCGGTCTCCCGGGCCCAGGTCGTTGCGCACACGTTGGTCTGGTACCCGGCACCCGGCGCGCCGCCGGCTGCTCACCGGACCGTCTGGGTGGCGGTGCGGCTCACCGTCCGGGATGCCCGGGTCGAGGCGGTGAGCCGGGGCGGCGGGTTGACCGGCGTACACCGGACGGTGGCTGCCGGCATCGGCCGGCTCGGCAAGGCGCTGACCTCGGCGGGGCTGGCACATCGCCCACTGGGCCGGGAGGAGCTGCGTGCGGCCATCGTCTCGGCCGCCGGCCTCGACCTGGTGCCCGAGGCGCCGGCCGAGAGTTGGCGTGGGTTGCGCGGCGGCGGCTGGACGCACCGCTGCATGGCCCTGCCGGGCCGCTTCGACGCGCCGCTCGGTCCGCTGGTGGACGCGATCACCGCGACCTCGGCACCGTCGCACACGGTGGCCGTGACCGTCTCGTCGGACGGTCGGGTGGCGGCACCGCTGCTGCGGGTCGCGGCGATGGACAACCACGTCGAGGCCCTGGTCAAGGTGGTTCGCGACGTCGCCGGCCGGGTGGGCGCGTCCACCCGGCCGATGGACGGTCAGCACGGCCCGGGGGTCTACGCCACCGCTCCGGTCGCGTCGGCGCTGGGCGTCTCCACCGATCTGCGGTCGCGCTGACCGGTGCGGGGGCGCACGGTCAGGGGCGGAGGTTGACGATCCAGCCGTAGAGGCCGCAGACCCAGAAGGCGAGCGGCACCAGCGAGATGATGAGCAGGATCTCGGCGATGTCGAGCAGGCGGCCCCAGACCGGCGAGATGCGCTTGCCGGCGACGGTCAGACCGTAGATCAGGCTGATCACCGCGGCGAGCACCAGACCGCCCAGGATCAGGCCGAGCCGGACCGGCAGCGACCCACCGGCGAAGGTGGTCGCGGCGGCCAGGCCCAGACCCACGGTGCCGGCCAGCAGCACCGGGGTGCGCTGCGCCCGGCCCAGGAGGGGGCGGGCCCGCAGCAGTGCCAGCAGGGCCAGCACCAGGCAGAGCAGCACCGCGGGCAGGCGCCCGTCCAGGGCCAGCACGAGTTGCGCGCCCAGCACCAGCAGCGACACAGTCCACAGCAGACCGGTCAGGAACGCGTCCGCGCGCTCGCTCTGCTGGAGCACCTGCCGGCCGTCCACCGACTCGCTGTCGGTCTTCAGGTCCTCCGGACCGGTCGGAATCGACGGCACCGGCAGCCGGGCCAGCCGGTAGGCCATCATCGGCAGCGCCGGCACCACGCCGAACGCGACAGCGGCGACCACCGAGGCGGAGGCCGCCGCGTCGAGGTCGAGGGCCAGGCAGAGCACGGCGCCCAGGCCGGTCGCGGCCGCGACCCCGATCGCGGCGAAGAAGAGAGGGTACCGGTCGCCGACCGCCAGCACCGCCACCGCGCCGGCCACCACCGCGGCGGTCGCCGCGAGCAGGACATGCGGACTGGCCAGGTCGGTCAGTGCCCGATCACCGGCCAGCAGCAGCAGGCCACCGGTGGCCGCGTGCACCAGGCCGACCAGGGCCAGCACCGCGCCGATGCCGCTGTCACCGGCGGCCCTGGACAGCACCGCCGCGCCCACCAGCAGCGCCACCGCGACCAGCAGCGCGGCCAGCGCGCCAGGCAGGTGCGGCGGACCGGCGAAGAGGGCGGCGAGCGCGCCGGCACCGAGCGCCGCCGCCGCGAAGACCACAGCGAAGGATCGGGTCGCGCCGACCTGCCAGGCGCCCGGGCGCTGGTTGGTCGCGGTGGCGACCGCGTCCACCACGTCGTCGAAGACGATCTCCGGCGCGGCGTCGGACCGGGGGTTGAAGTAGAGCACCTCACCGTCCCGGACGCTGAGCTGCGCCGCGGTACGACCACCGTCGAGGGGCGCACCGCCCAACCGGGACAGTGCCCAGCCACCGTGCCGCGCACCCTCGTCGGCCATGTCCTCACCGGCGTAGCGCAGCAGAGTGGGGAGCAGGTCGGCCAACGGCACGTCCGACGGCAGCGCCAGGTCCATCCGGGTACGCGGGGCCACGATGGTGATCCGGCTGAGACCGCCGGTCGCCGTCTTCGTCGCCACAGTGGCCTCCAGGTGTGCGTCTGTGATCGGCTGGCTGGGATGCCGCGGTCCGGGTCCACCGCGCACACGGCAGATTACCTACGATGACGGCACGTACGATGCCCACCCGCGGGCGGTGTTCCGCGGGCCGCACGTCATCAGGGCCGCTTCTGGGGAGGAGACAGCCGTGAGCACTGTGGTGTTCCGCCGGCTCCCGCGTCAGCCGGGGCCGGCCCTGCCGCGCGGCGAGGTGCTGCTGGAGTCGCCTCCTGAGCTGCCCGAGCCGACACCCCGCGGGATGGGGCAGCTGCTCATGATCCTGCCGATGTTCTGCGGGGTCGGCGCCATGGCGTTCCTCTACGCCGGCAAGGGCGGCGGCATGATGACCTACGTCGCCGGTGGTCTGTTCGGTGTCTCGATGCTCGGCATGGCGATCGGCTCGTTGGCCAACAGCGGCGGCAAGGACAAGGCCGAGCTGAACGCCGATCGCCGTGACTACATGCGCTACCTGGCGCAGATGCGCAAGCGCACCCGGCGTGCCGCCGAGCAGCAGCGGGCCGCGATGGCCTGGCGGCACCCGGAGCCCGACGCGCTCTGGTCGATCGCCGCGTCCCGGCGACTCTGGGAGCGGCGGATCACCGAGGACGACTTCGGTGAGACCCGGATCGCCCTCGGCCCGCAGCGGCTCGCCGTGGAGATCGTCCCACCGGAGACGAAGCCGGTGGAGGACCTGGAGCCGATGAGCGCCATCGCGCTCCGCCGGTTCGTCCGGGCACACTCCACGGTGCCCGAACTGCCGACGGCGCTGTCGGTGCGCGCGTTCAGTCGGGTGGTGCTGCGCGGCGACCGCGAGCCGGTGCTCGACCTGACCCGGGCGGCGCTGGGGCAGCTGACCACCTTCCACGCACCGGACGACCTGGTGATCGCTGTGGTCGCCGCACCCGACCGGCAGTCGTCCTGGGACTGGGTGAAGTGGCTGCCACACGCCCACCACAGCGGTCGGACGGACGCCGCGGGCGCGCGCCGGCTGGTGTTCGCCAGCCTGGCCGAGGCCGAGGCCTCGCTCGCCGCCGAGCTGGCCGGGCGGCCCCGGTTCGCGCCGGAGGCCAAGCCGCTGACCACCGCCCCGCACCTGGTCGTGGTGATCGACGGCGGGGAGATCTCGCCGACCTGCCAGCTGGTCGGTCCGGGTCTGCTCGGGACCACCGTGATCGACCTCTCCGGGACGGTGCCGCGCGACGCCGGCCGCTGGCTGCTCTGCCTCGACGTGAACGACGGAGGCTCACTCGACCTGGTCCGGGGCACTTCGTCGTCGACGCTGGGTCGTCCCGACCGACTCAGCGCGGAGGCCGCCGAGGGGTTGGCCCGACAGATCGCCCCCTTCCGGCTCTCCCAGCAGCAGACCGGCGGCGACGAGCCGCTGGCCCGCAGCACCGAGCTGCCGGACCTGCTCGGCGTCGGCGACGCCGCCGCGGTGGACGTGCAGAACACCTGGCGCCCGCGTGGGCACCGCGACCGGCTGCGCATCCCGCTCGGTGTCGGCCCGGACGGCAACGTGGTCGAGCTCGACTTCAAGGAGTCGGCGCACGAGGGCATGGGCCCGCACGGTCTGGTGATCGGTGCGACCGGCTCCGGCAAGAGCGAGCTGCTGCGTACGGTGGTGGCCGCGTTGGCGGTGACCCACTCGTCGGAGGAACTGAACTTCGTCCTGGTGGACTTCAAGGGCGGCGCTACCTTCGCCTCGCTGGAGGCGCTGCCGCACACCAGCGCGGTGATCACCAACCTGGCCGACGAGCTGCCGCTCGTCGACCGGATGCGCGACGCGCTCGCCGGTGAGATGGTGCGCCGCCAGGAGTTGCTGCGGGCGGCCGGCAACTACGTCTCCCGCTTCGAGTACGAGAAGGCGCGCTCGGCCGGTGAACCGCTGGCGCCGATGCCCAGCTTGTTGATCATCTGTGACGAGTTCAGTGAACTGCTCGCCGCCAAACCGGACTTCATCGACCTGTTCGTGATGATCGGCCGGCTGGGTCGGTCCCTCGGCGTGCACCTGCTCCTGGCCAGCCAGCGCCTCGAAGAGGGCAAGCTGCGGGGCCTCGACACGCACCTGTCGTACCGGATCGGTCTGCGGACCTTCTCCGCTGTGGAGAGCCGGATCGTGCTCGGCGTCCCGGACGCGTACGAGCTGCCGAACGCGCCGGGCCACGGCTACCTGAAGACCGACACCAGCACCATGCTGCGGTTCCGGGCCGCGTACGTGTCGGGGGCGTACCGGGCGCCGGGGCAGCAGGCCTCCGCCTCGCAGGCGCTGGTGCAGCGCCGGATCGTGCCCTACGGTCTCGACTTCGTACCGGTGCAGGTCCCGCAGGTGCCGGTGGCCACCGCTCCGGAGGCGGAGCAGCCGGCCGACGGCAAGGCAGTGGCGATGCTCGACGTGCTGATCGACCAGCTCAAGGGGCGGGGCCGCCCGGCGCACCAGGTGTGGTTGCCGCCGTTGGCCGACCCGCCGGGTCTGGGCGAGCTGCTCGGTCCGCTGGCGGTGGACCCGACCTACGGGTTGTGCACCGCCTCCTGGCCCGGGCGCGGGCGACTGACAGTGCCTGTCGGCGTTGTGGACCGCCCTTACGAGCAGCGTCGGGATCCGATGATGGTCGAGCTGGCCGGGGCCGGCGGCAACGTGGTCATCGTCGGTCGGTCGCTGAGTGGCAAGAGCACGATGCTGCGGACGCTGCTGGCCTCGTTGGCGCTCACGCACACGCCGCGGGAGGTGCAGTTCTTCTGCCTGGACTTCGGTGGGGGCGCGCTACGCAGCATGGAGCGGTTGCCGCACGTGGCCGGGGTGGCGGGTCGGCGCGACGTCGAGGCGGTCCGCCGGACGGTGGCCGAGGTGGTCGCCGTCCTGGACGATCGGGAGGGTCGTTTCGCCCAGCACGGCATCGACTCGGTGGCGAGTTACCGTCGTCGTCGTGCCGCCGGTGAGTTCGCCGACGACCCGTTCGGCGACGTGTTCCTGGTGGTGGACGGGTGGAACACCCTGCGTCAGGAGTACGAGGAGCTGGAGCAGACCATCACCACGTTGGCCAACCGGGGCCTCGGCTTCGGTGTGCACGTGGTGCTCACCGCCGTGCGGTGGGCGGAGATCCGGATCAACATGCGGGATCTGCTCGGCACCAAGTTGGAGCTGCGCCTCGGTGACGCGTCGGAGTCCGAGATCGACCGTCGGGCGGCGAACAACGTGCCGGAGAAGTCGCCCGGTCGTGGCCTGACCCGGGACAAGCTGCATTTCCTCACCGCGATCTCACGGATCGACGGCCGTCGCGACATCGATGATCTGAGCGAGGCCTCGCTGTCCCTGGCCGGGCACGTGGCGGCGAACTGGCCGGGGCGTCCGGCGCCGAAGGTGCGGTTGCTGCCGCGCCGGCTGCCGGTGACGGAGCTGGCCCGGATCATCGACCGCTCGGCGCCCGGTATCCCGATCGGTGTCAACGAGTCGGCACTCGCGCCGGTCTACCTGGACCTGACCAACGAGCCGCACCTGACGGTCTTCGGCGACGCCGAGTGCGGCAAGACCAACCTGCTGCGCCTGATCGCCCGGGGGATCACCGAGCGGTACACGCCGGCGCAGGCCCGGCTGGTGATCGCCGACTACCGGCGTGGCCTGCTGGGGGCGGTGGAGGGTGACCACCTGCTCGACTACGCCCCGTCGAACCAGGCGTTCGCCCAGGGGCTGGGGTCGATCCGCAGCGCGCTGTCCAACCGGCTGCCCGGCCCGGACGTGACCACCGCCCAGCTGCGTGATCGGAGCTGGTGGAAGGGTCCGGATCTCTACATCCTGGTGGACGACTACGACCTGGTGGCATCGGGCGGCAGTAACCCACTGAGCGCCCTCCAGGAGTTGTTGCCGCAGGCCCGTGACATTGGTCTGCACCTGATCGTCACGCGCCGCGTCGGTGGTGTCTCCAGGGCGCTGTACGAGCCGGTGCTGCAACGGCTGCGCGAGTTGGACTCACCGGGCCTGCTGATGTCCGGCAACCGGGAGGAGGGCGCGGTCTTCGGCACGTTGCGGCCGAGCCCGCAACCGGCCGGTCGGGGCACCCTGGTTCGCCGTCGCGATGGCCAGCAGCTGATTCAGACGGCCTGGTCTGAGCCGGCCTGAGCGCTGTCGTTCGTTCGGTAGGGGCTGGTGGGCCGTTCCGGTCCGATTCATCACCATCCATCGAACGTCGCCGGTCAGGGCTGCGAGGGCTGGACACGTTCCGCTACGGTCTTCACTGGAGTGTCCGTCGGTGGGGTGTTGCTGCCTTGCCGCGGGGGAGGGGTGCGGCGAAGCCGCCACCACAACAGACGGAAGGGTGTGAAGCATGGCGTTCGAGGTCGAAGCTGCGACTCTGCATACCGCCGCGAGTGACGTGCGGTCCACGCGCAGCGAGGTCGACGGCGAGCTGAAGAAGCTCTGGAACGTGGTCGACGACCTGGCCATGGCGTGGAAGGGTCAGGCGTCCACGGGCTTCCAGTCGCTGATGACGCGCTGGAACGAGGACACCGTCAAACTGCTGACGGCGATGGACAGCATCGCTGACCTGCTCGACAAGTCGGGTACGACGCACCAGGTCAACGACGAAGAGCAGCAGCAGATGCTGGACAAGTTCCACTCTGCTCTCAACCCGTGATCCGTAGCCGGCAGAGGAGGAAATCGTGACGATCAAAGTTGACTATGCGGTCCTCGAGAGCAGCAACCAGCAGATGCAGGCCATCTCGAAGACCCTCGAGGAAAAGCTCGACACGCTGCGGTCGATGCTGACCAAGCTGCACTGGGACGGCGAGGACCGGGCTGCCTACGAGCAGCACCAGGCGAAGTGGGACGCGGCGGTCCGGGACATCAACCGGATCCTGAACGAGATCGGCGGTGCCGTGGGCATCGCCCGCGAAAACTACCTCACCACGGAGATGAGCAACTCCAAGGTGTGGAGCTGAGGCATTCGCACAAGCGGCTCCGGTCCGGTTCGCTGGCCCGGAGCCGCTTTGTGTCTGGCGTTGGCGGGCGTAGGCGTCGGGGTGCGGTGCCCAGCTCAGCCGGCGGTTGGTGCGTCGTTGCGTCGGCCGGGGCGCCAGTCGCGTCGGCGGCCCAAGGCCATGATCGGTCGCGCGACCAGCAGCAGCCCGGCGAGTAGCCCGCCGATGACCGCCGCCCAGATCGCTGTGGGGCGCTGCCAGCTCAGCGGGTCGTCCCGCACGGCGGGCGCCGGGAGCGCGCCGGCCGGCGGGTTCGCCCGGGTGCCGAGCAGGCTCGACACCGCCCGGTACGGGTTGACCATCCCGTGCCCGATGTCGGCGTTCTGGCCCTCGGGTGGGTTGTCCGCGGTGCGCTTCAGCCGATCCGCTACCTGCTGCGGGTCGAGACCGGGGTAGGCGGCCCGGACCAGCGCGGCCGCTCCCGACACGTACGCGGCGGCGTAGCTGGTGCCGCCCTCCGGCACGGTGCGGTAGCCGCTGTTTCCGGGTGCCGGCCCGACGATGTTCATCCCGGGTGCGGCGATGTCGACGTAGTCGCCGCTGATCGAGGTGCCGACGTGGCCGCCCTGCTCGTCCACCCCGCCGACCGCTATCACCCCCGGGTAGGCGGCCGGGTAACCCGGCAGGTTCTGCGAATCTTCGGACCGGTTGCCCGCGGCGGCGACCAGCACCACCCCTTTGGCCAGCGCGCGCTCGACGGCCGCCGTCAGTTCGGGGCGGGGAACCGTGGTCAGGGACAGGTTGATCACGTCGGCGCCCTGCTCGACCGCCCAGTCGATTGCCGCGGCGATCTGCGCGGGGAGTTGCGGGTTGTTGACCGCGCCGAGTTGCGGCAGCACCCGGATCGGCAGGATGCGGGCGGCCGGGGCGATGCCGCTGAAGGGGACGACGGTGCCCTCCCGGCCCGCGATGATGCCCGCGATCAGCGTGCCGTGCCCGGCCTCGTCGCACTGGCCCTGGCGGGCCGGCAGGCCGTTGAAGTCGCGACCCTCGAGCACCTGCCCCTTGAGGAGCGGGTGGGCGGCGGAGACTCCGGAGTCGATCACGGCCACCGTGATCCCGGCTCCCCGGGACAGCGGCCACGCCGAGGACGGCTCCAGCCGGCGGAGCGCCCACGGCATCTGGGTCAGGCTGTCGGTGCCGGTGGGACCGCAGAGGGGCGGCGCGGCGGTCGCGGGGGAGGGTGCCACCAGGCCGGCGCCGAGCAGGACCGCCAGCGTTCCACTGAGGACGCCGCGAAGGGCACGGCGGGACGGGGTCGCGCTCAACGGCGGGCATTCGCGCACCCACAAAGGTTACCGCCGTGACCGTTTGTCAGCGGCCCCCGGTGACCGGGGTCAGGCCCGGGGCTCCGCCTTCGCGGTGGACGTGTCGGCGAACAGCGCGAGCAGGTCGCCGACCTGCCGGTCGGCCTCGGCTGGGTGCCGGAACCGGCCGGCCGGGTTGAGGGTGTACTCGTTGCGTCGTCCGACCCGGGTGCGGTGCAGGTAACCGTCCGCCTCCAGGTCGGCGACGATCGCCTGCGCGGCCCGTTCGGTCACCCCGACCTCGGCTGCGACATCACGCAGCCGGGCGGTCGGGTCGCGGGCGATCGCCAGTAGGACGTGCCCGTGATTGGTGAGGAACGTCCAGTTCCGCCCACTGCCGGTGTCGCCTGTCACCGTGCTCGCCATCGTGTGACCGCCCTTTCGGATGTCCGTCTGCCCTCGCGAGAGTCTGGTCCGCCCCGCCCCGGGAAGGTTGCCCAGGGTGTGGCCGGAGTCAACGTATGAAATCTAAATCACGCATACCTTGACGCATCTTACGGTGCGTGTGACGGTGGAGCACGAGCCAGCGCCCGCCGCCCGCCCGGCGGAAAGCCGGTTTGACCAGGTCAGATGCGTCGAGACGAGGTGCGGGATGAGTCATACCGGGAGCTCCGGCGGTCAGCCGGGTCCGCAGCGGACCACCGACGGGGCCACCGCGCTCAGTGAGCCGACCCGGGCGTACGCCGAACTGGTCGCCGGCAACCGGCGTTTCGTCGATGGCGCCCCACGCCACCCCAACCAGGATGCCGGGCACCGGGCCGCGGTGGCCGACGGGCAACACCCGTTCGCGGTGATCGTCGGCTGCTCCGACTCGCGACTGGCTGCCGAGATCATCTTCGACCGGGGCCTGGGCGACCTGTTCGTGGTTCGCACCGCCGGGCACACCGCCGGCCCCGAGGTGCTCGGCAGCGTCGAGTACGCGGTGACAGTGCTCGGCACCCCGCTGGTGGTGGTGCTCGGTCACGACTCCTGCGGTGCGGTGCAGGCCGCCCGGGAGTCCGCCGCGACCGGTACCGCGCCGAGTGGCCATCTGCGCGCCGTGGTCGACGCCGTGCTGCCCAGCCTGCGCCGGGCCGCGGCCGAGGGGGTGGACGACATCGACGGCATCGTCGACATCCACATCGCACAGACCGTCGAGACGCTGCTCGGGCAGTCGCCCGTGCTGGCCGACGAGGTGGCGCGGGGGCGGTGCGCGGTGGTGGGCGTGTCCTACCGACTGGCAGCCGGAGCGGTACGCCAGGTGGCCGCCGTGCCGGCCGGCTTCACGACCCCGGCCGAATCGACCGACCCGGCCGCGCCTGCCACCGTCTGACGCGACGAGGGCCGCTCCGCGTCACGCGGAACGGCCCTCGACGGAGATCGGGCGGGTCAGAGCAGCGACATGTGAACGTGGTCGGTGTGGTTCGACGGCCCGCTGTACGAACTCCAGCCGGTGGCCGGGAACCAGATCTGCCGGTTCCAGATCACGTAGTAGATGCCGAGCCGGTCGGCGTTACGGATGAGGAACGCGGCGACGTTGTTGCCGTACGTCCTGGTGTCGTTGTTGTGCCACGGGGAGAACCCGCTCTTCTGTAGCGACCAGTCGCAGGCGCGGCCCTTCGGGTGCTCCCACGGCCCGCCGGGGCGGTAGCAGCCGACGAACCGGTTGAAGCCGGCCGCCTTGACCTCCTTGTACGCGTGCAGCGTGCGCGGCGTGATGCAGCCGGAGGTGGTGGGGTCGTTCTCGCTGCACGACTGGGCCTTCCAGTCCCCGTCGGCCGTGCGACCCGGGCCGATCTTCGCGACCTTGGAGGTGGCATCCACCAGGCCGCCGGTGAAACCCTTGCCGCCGACGAGGGAGAGCGCCTTGTCGGCCTCGCTCTTGCGCTTCGCCATCAGGGCGGTCTGCTTCTGCTGCTCGCGCACCTCGGTGTCGAGGGCCAGCTTGGCCTGCTCGGCGCGGGACTTCAC
The DNA here is from genome assembly GCF_040648775.1 of Micromonospora sp. NPDC049089. Lineage (NCBI taxonomy): Bacteria > Bacillati > Actinomycetota > Actinomycetes > Micromonosporales > Micromonosporaceae > Micromonospora > Micromonospora sp. NPDC049089. The sequence goes on along the minus strand of NZ_JBEZEH010000058.1, from coordinate 9,543 downwards.
CTCGTTGACCTCGGAGAGCTTCTTCTCGTTGACCATGTTGATCTCGTCGAGCAGCCCGGCGCGCTGGACGAACGAGTCGGGCGCGTCGCTCTCCAGCAGCATCGCGACCGCGCCGATCCGGCCGGTCCGGTACGCCTGGGCGGCGATCTGCCCGACCTGCGGGGCCAACGCGTCCAGTTCGGCCTTGGCCCGGTTGACCTCCGCCGCCAACTCGCTCTGCCGCTTCTTGGACTTGTCCAGCTTGGACTTCGCGGCGGAGTAGTCACGGTTGGCCTGCTCGATGACGTCGTTGAGCAGCTTGGGCTCGCCGTCCTCCTCGTGCCCGGACGGTGTGGGGTTCGTCGGGGCGGCGTGCGCCGGGAACGGCCCGGCGAACACGGTCAGTGCGGCGATCACGGCCACCACGGGTGTCAACCAGCGGCGTAGGGGTGCCGTCACAATGTTCCCTTCCGTCGACCGCCGACCGGGTTAGCTGACGGGTTCGGGGCGGAAGTGGCCCCTACCGCTGATGCGGATTCACCCCAGGTACCTGGGTCCCCGGCTCGCCGGTTGGCGATTGGGCGGTGGCACCGCAGGCGCCGCTTCGCGCCTTCATCGGTAACCGGCAGCGAGGTTACCCGAGAGTCGACCGGCTGAGCTACGCCTGGATGCCGACCAAAAGCGTCATTTCGCCATAGCGTTGAGTGACCAGTGACGGGGTTCTCAGGGTGGATGCCCGATCTGGTCACGCTGAGGAGTGTCACCATGCCGTATCCGTGCTCCTGTTCGACTTCGGCCACCGGTCGGTGGCCTCGGGTGGGGGTGCGGTCCGCGTCCGGTCCGGTTCGTCGGAGCCGGCCGTTCGCGGTGAGCTGAGTGCGGCCAGTGCCTCGCTGCGGTCCGGCTGGGGCCGGGGCGCGGGAGCGTCGGTGGGCGCTGAGGCGTCGGTGAGCGCTGAGGCGTCGGCGCGCCCGGCGGCGGTGACCACCGCGGCCAGCCCGGTGGTCAGTGGTACGGCGGCGATCAGACCGAGGGTGGCGACCGCGCTGCGGACGATCTCCTGCGCGAGGAACTCACTGGTGAGGATCTGCCCGATCGGCCGCGAGTCGGCAGTGAGCAGGAGCAGCAGGGGCAGTGAGGCACCCGCGTACGCCAGCACGATGGTGTTGACAGTGGAGGCGATGTGCGCGCGACCGACCCGGGTGGCGGCACGGTAGAGCTGCAACCGGGTCAGCCCGGGGTTGGCGTTCGCCAGTTCGGTGACGGTGGCCGCCTGGGTGACCGTCACGTCGTCGAGCACCCCGAGTGACCCGATGATGATTCCGGCGAGCAGCAGTCCGTGCAGGTCCACGTCGCCCTGGAACATCGACAGGGTGGTGGCGTCCTCGCTGCCGAAGCCGGTGAGGTGGGTCGCGGCCGTGGCGATGGTGGCGAGCACGCCGGTCAGGACCAGGCTGCCCAGGGTGCCGAGCACCGCGACCGAGGTCTGTGCGGTGACCCCGTGGGTCAGATAGAGCACCACGAACATGATCAGGGCCGCGCCGACCACCGCCACCAGCAGCGGTGACCTGCCGGCGCTGATGCCCGGCAGCACGAAGGTGAGCAGGATGGCGAAGCTGGCGGCCAGCCCGGCGAGCGCGGCCAGACCTCGCCACCGACCGAACGCGACGATCGCGGCCGCGAAGATCACCGCCAGCCACACCATCGGGGTGCCGCGTTGGTGCTCGGCGATGTTCCAGTTGCTGGTGGTGGGATCGGTCGGGTCGGCCAGCTCGACCAGGACGACCTCGTCGCCGACCTCGACCCGGGGTGCGCCGGGCCCGTCGGGCACCGGAGTCCGTACCTGCTGGCCGGCGGTCGGCCCGTCGTCCACCCGCACGTCGACAGTGCCGCACCGCCCATCGCCGACCCTCGGTGTGCCCTCGGGGACCGACGGCGCCGGCGGGCACGGCTCGCTCACCACCCGGGTGACAGTGCCGGGGTAGCGCGGCACGTCCGCACCACCATCGGTCTGCGGTGACCCGCCGCGCGGCCAGAGCAGCACCGCGGCCAGCACGGTGGCGACGAAGAGGGGTACCACAGTCACGACGAGGATCCGTCGCACCCGAGGCGGGGCGGACGGAGCGGGGTGAGTGTGGTCGGCGGCCAAGGTGAGACTCCCAACGATCCGGTGCGGGATACGGGTCAGCGGGCCGGGCGGTTCACCGTTGCGGTGGAAACGCGGCGGACGGCGGGGCGGATCGCTGCCTGACGACCGCTTGATCACGGACGGTCAGTGCTCGGCCCGGTCGGCTGGGGGCACCGCCACGACGTGGCGGCGCCGGTGCCCGACTGTGCAGCGGCATTCGGAGGGCCATCGGGGGAGATGCTAGCCAGCCCATCCGGGGGTTGCAGGTCGTGGCGGAGTGTCGGGCGGCCGAACCGCTCGCGCGGCGGTCTCCGGGGCGGCATGTTGGAGCCATGCCCGCTCCGTCACCGCCCGACCCCGACCGACCGCGACACGCCGAACCCGTGCCGCACGACAAGCATTCCGGGCACGACAAGCACGCCGGGCACGACAAGCACGCCGGACACGACAAGCACGCCGGACACGATCCGGCGATGTTTCGCCGTCGGTTCTGGGTCTGCCTGGTATTGACCATCCCGGTGGTGCTGACGAGTCATCTCGTGTCGGGTCGGCTGGGCCTGAGCGGGGACGTCGTCCCCGGTCAGGGCTGGGTGGGCCCGGTGCTCGGCTCGGTGGTGTTCTGGTGGGGCGGTTGGCCGTTCCTGGTCGGTGCGGTCCGAGAGGTCCGGGACCGGGCGCCCGGAATGATGCTGCTGGTCGCGATGGCGATCACCGTCGCGTACGCCGCGTCCCTGGCGACCAGCGTCGGCGTCTTCGACCTGGACTTCTGGTGGGAGTTGGCCGCGCTGGTCACCATCATGCTGCTCGGGCACTGGCAGGAGATGAAGGCCATCGGACAGGCCCGGGGAGCGCTCGCGGCGCTGGCCGCGCTGTTGCCGGACGAGGCCGAACGGGTGGCGGCGGACGGGCGGGTCGAGGCCGTGCCGGTGACCGGTCTGCGGATCGGCGACGTGGTGCTGGTCCGGCCGGGGGGTCGGGTGCCGGCGGACGGCCGTGTCGTCGAGGGCGGCGCCGAGCTGGACGAGTCGATGATCACGGGGGAGTCGCGGCCGGTCGCCCGGTCGACTGGCGACCGGGTGGTGGCCGGCACCGTCGCCACCGACTCGGCGATCCGGGTGCGCGTCGAGGCGTTGGGTGAGCAGACCGCCCTCGCCGGCATCCAGCGGATGGTCGCGCAGGCCCAGGCCTCCGGTGGACGGGCCCAACTGTTGGCCGACCGGTTCGCCGCCGCGCTGTTCTACCTGGCCACCGGCACCGCCGTGCTGACCGTGCTGGTCTGGACCGCGCTCGGTCAGCCCGACGAGGCGGTGGTCCGTGCGGTCACCGTCCTGGTGATCGCCTGCCCGCACGCGCTGGGTCTCGCCATCCCGCTGGTCGTCGCGCTCTCCACCGCGCTCGCCGCACGGTCCGGGATTCTGGTCAAGGACCGGCTGGCCCTGGAGCGGATGCGGACCGTCGGCGCGGTGCTCTTCGACAAGACCGGCACGCTGACCCGGGGCGAGCACGGGGTGACCGACCTGGCGACGGCGTCCGGCGTCGAGCGGAGCGAGGTGCTGCGCATCGCGGCCGGTGTCGAGTCGGAGAGCGAACATCCGTTGGCCCGGGCGATAGTGGCGGCGGCCGGCCGCGGCGGCCCGGCCCGGGCAGCCGACTTCCGGTCGCTGCCGGGCCGCGGTGTGAAGGCGACAATCGACGGTACGGAGTACGCGGTGGGCGGGCCGGCGCTGCTGCGCGAGCTGGGCGTTTCGCTCCCGGCGGAGCTGGAGGCCGCGACCGGGCGGTGGTCGGCGCGGGGTGCCGCGGTGTTGCACCTGGTGCGGCTGCCCGACGCCGTGCTCGGTGCGTTCGCGTTGACCGACGAGGTGCGTCCGGAGGCCCGGCGCGCTGTCGACGAGTTGCGTGCCGAGGGTGTCCGAACCATCGCCATGATCACCGGTGATGCCCGGCCGGTGGCCGAGGCGGTCGCCGCCGATCTCGGCTTCCGGCCCGGCGTCGACGAGGTCTTCGCCGAGGTGCTGCCGGCGGAGAAGGACGATCGGGTGGCCGAGCTCCAGCGGCGGGGGTTGGTGGTGGCGATGGTCGGTGACGGGGTGAACGACGCGCCGGCGCTGGCCCGGGCGGACGTGGGCATCGCGATCGGCGCGGGCACCGATGTGGCCATCGAGTCCGCCGGGGTGGTGCTGGCATCCTCGGACCCGCGCGGGGTGGGGGCCGTGGTTCGGCTGTCCCGGGCGTCGTACCGGAAGATGCGACAGAACCTGGCCTGGGCGGCCGGCTACAACGTGGTGGCGCTGCCGCTGGCCGCCGGGGTGCTGGCCTGGGCGGGTGTGGCGTTGAGCCCGGCGGTGGCCGCGGTGCTGATGTCGGCGTCGACGATCGTGGTGGCGCTCAACGCTCAGTTGCTGCGCCGGGTCCGTCTCGATCCCGCGCCGGAGTGAGCGCGGTCAGCCGCGCTTCATGAGCCGGCCGACCGCCGCCATCATCTCGGTGGCCATCTCGTCGGCCCGACCCTCAGCGGCGCCCTCGTGCATGCAGTGCCGGGCGTGCCCGTCGAGCAGCCCGAGAGCCACCTTGTCGAGGGCGGCCTGGATGGCGGAGATCTGGGTGAGCACGTCGATGCAGTAGCGGTCGTCGTCGACCATCTTCTCGATGCCCCGGACCTGCCCCTCGACGCGGCGGAGCCGCGCTAGCAGCTGGTCCTTGCTGGCGGTGTATCCGCGGATCGGGGTGGGTGCGGTCATGCCGACCAGGATAGCGTACCCCCAGGGGGTATGGTACGGTCGGTTCTGATGAGATACCCCCACCGGGTACCGGTACCACGAAGGAGACGATCCAATGGTCGACACGACGTACCAGGTGCAGGGCATGACCTGCGGGCACTGCGTCAGCGCGGTGAGCGCCGAGGTCGGCGCCATCGCGGGTGTGCGTGACGTCCAGGTCGACCTCGCCGCCGGCCGGGTCACCGTCAGCAGCGACCAGCCGCTGGACACCGCGGTCGTCCGGGCCGCCGTCGACGAGGCCGGTTACGACCTCGTCGACGCGTGATCGGCGGGCCGACGTGCGTACCGTGACGAAACTGGCCGGCTTCGCCGTCGGCCTGGCGGCGGTCTTCGGCGCCGCCTACGGGATCGGCCGGGTCGTCGACCCCGCCCCGGTCGCCGAGAGCCGGCACGACGATGCCGCCGCCACCCCGACGGCGGACGAGCGGGGCGGGACGGGCGATCGGCTGCCCGGCGGGTTGCTCGTCTCCGAACGTGGCTACACCCTCGAACCGGTCGACGCCCCGGCCGACGAGTTCGCCTTCCGGATCACCGGCCCGGACGGTCGCCCGGTCACCCGGTACGACGTGGCGCACGACAAGCAGATGCACCTGATCGTCGCCCGTCGGGACCTCTCCGGCTTCCGCCACGTCCACCCCGAGCTGGCCGCGGACGGCACCTGGCGGGTCGACACCCCGCTGGCCGGTCCCGGACAGTGGCGGGCGTTCGCCGACTTCGCCCCGACCGGGGGCGAGCCGCTGACCCTGGGCGTGGACGTGACAGTCTCCGGCGAGCTGACCGAACGGCCGTTGCCCGCCCCGACGACCAGCACCACTGTCGACGGCTACACGGTCACCCTGACCGGTGCGCCGCAGCCCGGTCGGACGTCGTCGCTGACAGTGACCGTCAGCCGGGACGGGCAGCCGGTCACCGACCTGGAGCCCTACCTGGGCGCGTACGGGCACCTGGTGGCACTGCGTCGGGGTGATCTGGCCTACCTGCACGTGCACCCGGACGGGACGCCCGGCGACGGGCGCACCCGGCCCGGTCCGGCCGTCACCTTCCTCGCCGAGGTGCCCTCGGTCGGCAGCTACCGGCTCTACCTCGACTTCCAGCACGGCGGGAGGGTGCACACCGCCGAGTTCACAGTGGTCGCCGGCGCTGCCCCGACCGGAGACGCCCCCGAACCGAGCGGCCCCGCACCGACCGGCGGGGCCGACCACGGCACCCCCGGGCACGGACATGACTGACGGGACCAGACGATGACCACCACCAGCAGACCGCTGCCCGAGGCGCCGAACCGGATCGAACTGGCGATCGGCGGGATGACCTGCGCCGCGTGCGCCGCCCGCATCGAGAAGAAGCTCAACCGGATGGACGGGGTGAGCGCCACCGTCAACTACGCCACCGAGAAGGCGACAGTCCGGTACGCCGACGGCGTCACACCGGACGACCTGATCGGGACCGTGCAGAAGACCGGTTACACCGCGGCGTTGCCAGCCCTGCCCAGCGCGGAACCTCCGGTGGACCCGTTGCGGGGGCCGCGTACCCGGCTCTGGGTGTCGGTGGCCCTGAGCGTGCCGGTGGTCCTGCTGGCCATGGTCCCGGCCTGGCAGTTCGACTACTGGCAGTGGCTGTCGCTGACCCTGGCCGCCCCGGTGGTGGTCTGGGGCGGGCTGCCGTTCCACCGGGCCGCCTGGACCAACCTGCGGCACGGCGCGGCCACCATGGACACACTGGTGTCGCTCGGCACGTTGGCCGCGTTCGGCTGGTCGCTCTGGGCGCTCTTCCTCGGTGACGCGGGGATGCCCGGAATGACGCACCCGTTCCGCTTCGACATCGTCCGGAGCGACGGCGCCGGCAACATCTACCTGGAGGCGGCCGCCGGGGTCACCGTGTTCATCCTGGCCGGTCGCTACTTCGAGGCCCGGTCGAAGCGAACTGCCGGCGCCGCCCTACGCGCCCTGCTCGATCTCGGCGCCAAGGACGTGACGGTGCTGCGTGACGGCGTGGAGATCCTGATCCCGGTGGACCGGCTCGCCGTCGGTGACCGCTTCGTGGTCCGCCCCGGGGAGAAGATCGCCACCGACGGGGTGGTCGACGAGGGCACCTCCGCTGTCGACGCCAGCATGCTCACCGGTGAGTCGGTGCCGGTCGAGGTCGCCCCGGGTGACGGCGTGGTCGGCGCAACGATCAACGCGGGTGGGCGCCTGATCGTCACCGCCACCCGGGTCGGCGCGGACACCCAGCTCGCCCGGATGGCCGACCTGGTGGAGCAGGCGCAGAGCGGCAAGGCGGCGGTGCAGCGGCTGGCGGACCGGATCTCCGGGGTCTTCGTGCCGATCGTCATCATCCTCGCCGTCGGCACGCTCGGCTGGTGGCTCGGCACCGGGGCCGGCCCGACCGCCGCGTTCACCGCCGCCGTGGCCGTGCTGATCATCGCCTGTCCGTGCGCGCTCGGCCTGGCCACCCCGACCGCGCTGCTGGTCGGCACCGGTCGGGGCGCCCAGCTCGGCGTGCTGATCAGGGGCCCGGAGGTGCTGGAGTCGACCCGTCGGGTGGACACCGTGGTGCTCGACAAGACCGGCACCGTGACGACCGGCCGGATGACACTGGTGGACGTGGTGCCGGCGAGCGGCGTGGACCGGGCCGAGCTGCTCCGGCTCGCCGGGGCGGTGGAGGCCGCCTCCGAGCACCCGATCGCCCGTGCGGTAGCGGCCGCTGCCACCGAGGCGGGCGCGTTGCCCCCGGTGAGCGCCTTCGGCAACCTCGAAGGGCTGGGGGTGAGCGGCACCGTCGACGGGCGGGCCGTGCTGGTCGGCCGGGTCCGGCTGCTGCGCGAGCGTGAGATCGACGTACCCCCGGAGGTCGAGTGGGCGGTGCGCGACGCCGAGGCCGCCGGCCGTACGCCGATCGTCGCCGGCTGGGACGGCCGGGCCCGGGGCGTGCTCACTGTCGCCGACGTGGTCCGGCCGACCAGCCGGGCGGCGGTGGCCCGGCTGCGCGGGCTGGGGCTGACTCCGGTCCTGCTGACCGGGGACAACGCCACTGTGGCTCGCGCGGTCGCCACCGAGGTGGGCGTCGACGAGGTGATCGCCGAGGTGCTGCCGGCCGGGAAGGTCGACGTGATCAAGCGGCTCCAGGCCGAGGGGCGGTCGGTGGCGATGGTCGGTGACGGGGTCAACGACGCCCCGGCGCTGGCCCAGGCCGACCTGGGGCTGGCCATGGGCACCGGCGCCGACGTGGCGATCGAGGCGGCCGACCTCACCCTCGTCCGGGGCGACCTGGACGCCGCGGTGGACGCCATCCGGTTGTCCCGCCGCACGCTTGGCATCATCCGGGGCAACCTGTTCTGGGCGTTCGGCTACAACGTGGCGGCCCTGCCGTTGGCCGCCGCCGGGCTGCTCAACCCGATGATCGCCGGTGCCACGATGGCGCTGTCCTCGGTCTTCGTGGTGGCCAACAGCCTGCGCCTGCGTCGCTTCCGGTCGGCCGCTGCCGATCTGTGACGACGGTAATGGTTGGACCGGAGACGGCGGGGGTACCTCTGTTGTCGTAGCGACGCTTGCAATGGAGGTTGGCAATGGGATTCGACGACAAGATCAACAACGCCACCGAGGACGCGACCGGCAAGCTGAAGGAAGGCGCCGGTCGGGCCACCGACAACGAGCAGCTGGAGGCGGAGGGTCGCGCTGACCAGTCCACCGCCAAGCTCAAGCAGGCGGGCGAGAAGATCAAGGACGCCTTCAAGAGCTGACGTACGACGTAACCCGCACGCCGGGCCGGTGATCATCACCGGCCCGGCGTGCTGTGTGTCCGGCCTCTTCCGCCGACCCTGAGATCCCCCTGATTCCGCTTTCCGTCCGCACCGCAGTTCGCCGACACCTGCTAACTTCCCTTGGCATGTGCAAGGGCTGGTTATGAGCACCGCCTCGCCGCCGACCGGCGACGACCTGGTTCGGGTGCTGGCCACCCTGGCCAACCCGCACCGGCTGCGGGTCGTCGCCGCGCTGGCCCGCGAGCGTGCGTACGTCAGCGGGCTGGCCCGGCAACTGGGCATCAGTCGAGCGCTGTTGCAGGTCCACCTACGGAAGCTGGCGGCGGCCGGGCTGGTCACCGCCCGCCTGGAGTTGTCGGAGGACGGGAAGGCCATGAACTACTACGAGGTGGAGCCGTTCGTGCTCACACTCACCCCCGCGGTCATCGCGGCTGCTGTCGAGACGCTGACAGTGCCCGACTCGGGCGAGCAGCCGGGAGCGCAGCGATGAGCGAACACGACTGGACCGAGGTGGTCGGCGCGATCGGCATCTTCGCCTTCCTGATCAGCGTGGTCACGGTGACCGTCGTGCAACTCGCCAAGACCCGTCGGGCCCGGTACGAAGCGGACCGGGCGGACGACTACCGCCAACTCGCCGAGACGGCCGCTCAGGCACAGGCGGAGAACGCCCGACTGCTCGCGGCGATGGACGGCCGGCTGGGCGGAATGGAAACCCGGATGACCACGCTCGAACGCGTCCTGCGCGAGGTCGACTGACCCGGCGGACGAGAGAGGCCCCGGGCCGTCGTGCGGCTACTCGACGGCCCGGGGGGTAGCCGCCTCACCGCGGCCCGTGGGCGGGTTTCACCGGCAACCCGGCGTCGTGGAGAGGACCGCCCCTCCAGCGGGGCTCACGCCAA
>NZ_JBEZEH010000057.1:0-32096 GCF_040648775.1 Micromonospora sp. NPDC049089 | reverse complement strand
CCCCAGCCCGCGGCGCGCCCCCGCGCGCGACCCCCGCGCCGCCGGCCCCCGCCCCCAACCACTAAGACCACCGCACCGGGATCTCAGCAGGCGGCTCACCCTCGCCGGCCCAGAAGATGGTGCCGGTGGCGTCCACCACGACCACCCGGGGCGTCCGGGCCAGGCCCCAGGTGATCGCCTCGGCCGGGTCGTCCCAGCTTGGCGCCTCCTCCAGCACCCCGGTCTCGGCGCCGGCGTCGTCGCCTGCCGACCGCTCCCAGTACGCCGTCCAGACCTGCTGACCGGCGGACATGTCCGGGTGCACGAAGACGGTGCCGCGCCCGCGCCAGGCGGCGAGCCGCTCCGGGACCACCGGCACCGGTGTCTCCCCGGTGACGGCCTCCAGGTCCTCCACACCGAAGGCGTGCGGCAGCAGCTCGGCCATCCGCAGCGGCCGGGTCTTGCTCTCGATCAGGCACTCCGGCCCGCCGTGCTCCCAGAGCAGCTGCCGGCAGCGGCCACACGGCATCAACGGCTCGCCTGTCGCGTCGACGCAGGAGAGCGCGACGAGCCGGCCGCCACCGGTGGCGTGCAGGCTGGACACGACCCCGCACTCGGCGCACAGCGTCACCCCGTACGCGGCGTTCTCCACGTTGCAGCCGACCACCACCCGGCCGTCGTCAACAAGTGCGGCCGCGCCAACCGGGAACGTCGAGTACGGCGCGTACGCGTGCCGCATCGCCTCAATGGCGGCAGCGCGCAACCGTGCCCAGTCAATGTCGGTCATGCCGCCATTCTGCCCAAGCTGCCCAGGTCAGAAGCGGGCAGGGGCGGCCGCCCGCCGTGATCGAGTGATGAGAAGTAGGCCAGGAACGGTCCCGGCACCTACTTTTCATCACTTGATCAAGTGGGAACGGGCCCGCCCCGGAGGTCAGCCCTTGATGTAGGGCTTGCCGTCGGCGGCCGGTGCCCGGACCCGACCGACCAGCCCGGCGACCGCCAGGATCGTCGCCAGGTAGGGCAGCATGGCCAGGAACTGGCTGGGGATCGAGCTGCTGATCGCGCCCAGGTACGTGGCGAGCTGGTCGGCGAATCCGAAGAACAACGCGGCGAGCAGCGCGCCGGTCGGGTTCCAGCGACCGAAGATCAGCGCAGCCAGGGCGATGAAGCCCTTACCGCCGATCATGTTCTTGGTGAACGAGTAGAGCGCCAGGGTGTAGGACGCGCCGCCGATGCCGGCGACCACACCGGCCAGCAGCACGTTGCGGTAGCGCACCCGCAGCACCTTGACGCCGAGCGTGTCGGCGGCGATCGGGTGCTCGCCGACCGAGCGGGTCCGCAGCCCCCACCGGGTGCGGAACAGCCCGATGTGGATCACCAGCACCAGGAGCAGCCCGAGATAGAGGAAGATGTTGCCGCGGAACAACGCCGGACCGAGCACCGGGATGTCCTTCAGCAGGGGGATCTCCCAGTTGCTGAAACGGGGCGCGCTGTTGTACTTCGCGGCGTCGGTCTGCATCAGCCGCTCGTAGAGGAAGCCGGTGACGCCGACGGCCAGCAGGTTCAGCACGATGCCCATGACAACCTGGTCGACCAGGTAGCGGATGGCGAAGACGGCCAGCAGCAGCGAGATGAACGCGCCGCCGATGGCTGCGGCGACCAGGCCCACCCACACGCTGCCGGAGATGCTGCCGAACAGGGCCCCGCTGAACGCGCCCATCAGCAGTTGGCCCTCGATGGCCACGTTGACCACGCCGGACCGCTCACAGAGCACCCCGGCGAGCGCGCCGAAGATCAGCGGCAGGGCCAGGATGAACGTACCGCGGATGATGTTGACCAGTGGCATGAAGTTCTGCCCGGCCGGCGCGGCGCTGACCTGCCAGCAGAGGAACGACAGCACGAAGGCGACCAGCCCGACGCCGAGCACGGGAAGGAACCACCGCTTCGGCACCCCGGCGAGCAGCGCCGCGCCGGCGGCGATCGTGATGATCCCGAACAGGATCGCCCCGATCGTGCCGTTGATCTCCAGTGCGGCACCGGCCGCGTCGTCGCTGAGGGTGAACCGGGCCTGTTGGTCGGTGGCGAGCGCGCCGAAGAGCACCGCGGCCAGCAGGCCGAGCGCCAGCAGCGTGAGACCGACCTTCCGGCTGCGGGTCCAGAAGCCCTCGTCGACCGGGGCGACCGCGATGTCGGGGACAGCCATGGTGGACATGAGTTACCAGCCCTTCGCCAGGCTCGTCTGCAACCGGGCGGCGCGCGCGGCCCGGAGCTGGAAGATCGCCTTCACCAGGGCCGGTGCGGCGATGAAGATGACGATCAGCGCCTGGAGCACTGTCACCAGCTCCAGCGAGATCCCGGAGTACGACTGCATCCGGTTACCACCGGCCTGAAGCGCGCCGAACAGCAGCGCGGCCAGCAGCACCCCCCAGGGCTTCACCCGCCCGAGCAGTGCCACCAGGATGCCGTCGAACCCGATCTGCGCGACCACCAGCGGGGTCAACGCGCTGGCGGTCGAGCCGAGCACCATGTTCGAGCCGCCGAGGCCGGCCAGGATTCCGGCGAAGACCATGATCAGGATGTACGTCCGGGTGACGCTGATGCCCGCGGTCCGGGCGGCATCCGGGTTGGCGCCGACCGCGCGCAGCTCGAAACCGAGCGTCGAGCGGTTGAGCAACCAGGCGACCGCCCAGGTGGCCAGCACGGCGAGCAGGATGCCGGCGTGCACGCGCAGGTTGTCGCCGAGCAGTCGGGGCAGCTGGGCGGAAGTGTCCACCGCCTTGCTGATCGCGTCGGTACGGTTCGGGTCCTGCACGCCGTTCTGCACGATCAACCAGGTGAGGAAGTACGTGGCGACGTAGTTGAGCATGATCGTGTTGATCACCTCGTGCGCGCCGGCACGGGCCTTGAGGATGCCGGGGATGAAGCCCCAGATCGCTCCACCCAGCGCGCCGGCCAGCACCGCCACCAGCAGGTGCAGGCCGGGCGGCAGCGGCAGCAGGAAGCCGGCCAGCGCCGCCATGATCACACCGATGGTGGCCTGGCCCTGGGCGCCGATGTTGAACAGGCCGCCCCGGAAGGCCAGCGCCACCGACAGGCCAGTGAAGACCAGCGGCGCCGCGTAGGTCAGCGTCTCCGAGATCGGCGCGAGCACCGCCTGCCAGCCGTTGGCGCCGTCCAACCAGCCGGAGAACGCCTCGGGGTCGAAGATCGAGCCCTTGAACAGGTTCGCGTACGCCTCGCTGACGAGCGTCCAGCTGGAGTTGATCGCGTCGGACGGGCGGGAGGTGATGTACGAGTAGGTGGCGAGCACGTCGGGATCAGAGATGATCATCAGCACCGCGCCGACCACGATCGCCAGCACCAACGACAACAGGGTCACCGTGAAGGTGTTCGCCGCCCAGAGGTTGTCCAGGAACAACCGGCCCAGGCTCGGCTTCGGCTCCGGGCCTGGCTTCACCGAGCGGTCCGCCTCGGTGGCCACCTCGGCGCGTTCGGTGTTGCCGAGCGCGTTCTGCGCGGCCTGCGCCTCGCTCGCCGGCTCCTTGTCCGGCGAGCCGGACTGCGGATTGGGGTCGCTCATGCCGTCACTCCGCTTCGCTGCGTGACGCCATGAGGCACCAGACCCCGGTGTCGACTGTTCGCTCGCTGGCGCTCGCTCATGCCTCGTCCTCGCTCGCGGAGCCCGCGTCGCGCGCCGGGCTCCCGTCTGCCGCGCCGGGCTTGTCGGTGGCGGGTGCCGCGCCGGGCTCCTCGGCGGCGATTGCCGCGCCGGGCTTCTCGGCGACGGCGTCGTGGGCCTCGTCCGGGCTGATGCCGGCCATCAGCAGACCGATCTCCTCACGCGGGGTGTCCGGGCCGACGATGCCGATGATCCGGCCGCGGTACATCACCGCGATCCGGTCGGCCAACCCGATCACCTCGTCGAGTTCGCTGGAGACCACCAGAACGGCGGTGCCGATGTCTCGCTCGCGGATGACCTGGCTGTGGATGAACTCGATCGACCCGACGTCGACGCCACGGGTCGGCTGGGCGGCGATGAGGAGCTTCAGTGGCCGGGACAGCTCCCGGGCCACGATCACCTTCTGCTGGTTGCCCCCGGACAGGGTGCCCACCGCCGCGTCGGCCGACGAGGTACGAACGTCGAACTGCTCGATCCGCTCCTTCGCGGAGGCGGCGATCGCCTCCGGCTTCAGCGCGAGCCCGGCACCGAACGGCGGCCGGTCGTAGATGTCCAGCACCAGGTTCTCCGCGACGCTGAACTCCTTGACCAGGCCGTCCACGCTGCGGTCCTCAGGTACGTAACCGACGCCCGCCCGGAGCACCTTCTTGGGCTTCCAGCCGTTGATCTGGTCGCCGGCCAGGCTGATCGTGCCGGCCAGCACCGGGCGCAGGCCCATGATCGCTTCGATCAGCTCGGTCTGACCGTTGCCCTGTACGCCCGCCACGCCGAGGACCTCGCCCGCGCGCACGGTCAGGTCGACGCCGTCGACAGCGCGGATCTGCCGGTCGTCGTCGACGACCAGCCCGGCCACCTCCAGCACCGGGTCGCCCGGCGTGGCCGGGGTCTTGTCCACGGTGAGCCGGACGTTGCGCCCGACCATCAACGCGGCCAGCTCGTCCCGACTGGCCCCGGGCGAGGCGGTGCCGACGGTCTTTCCGCGTCGGATCACTGTGATCCGGTCGGCGATGGCCTTGACCTCGCCGAGCTTGTGGGTGATGAAGACGATCGACTTGCCGGCCGCCTTGAGCGACCGCATGACCGTCAGCAACTCCTCGGTCTCCTGGGGGGTGAGCACCGCTGTCGGCTCGTCCAGGATGAGCAGGTCGACGTCGCGGGTGAGCGCCTTGACGATCTCGACGCGTTGCTGGATGCCGACCGGCAGGTCCTCGATCACCGCATCCGGGTCGACCCGCAGGTTGTAGCGCTCGGACACCTCGGTGACCTCGCGCCGGGCCCGACGCCGGTCCAGGAAGCCGGCGATGCCGCCCCGGACCTGCTCCGCGCCGAGCATGACGTTCTCGGCGACGGTGAAGACCGGCACCAGCATGAAGTGCTGGTGCACCATGCCGATTCCGGCGGCGATCGCGTCGGACGGGCCCTTCAGCTTCAGCGGCTTGCCGTCGACCAGGATCTCGCCCTCGTCGGGCTGGTAGAGCCCGTAGAGCACGTTCATCAGGGTCGACTTGCCCGCGCCGTTCTCGCCGAGGAGGGCGTGAATCTCTCCAGGCTCCACCGTCAGGTCGATGTGATCGTTGGCGACCAGATCACCGAACCGCTTGGTGATGCCGCGCAGTTCGAGTCTCAGCGCAACCTCCTGGAGTGCGAGCGATGGTGCAGCCTAGCTGCCGTGGAACCAACCGGGCCGGGCCGGCCGCCGTGGTGCGCGATCGGCCGCTCCAACCCCGCGGGGTATCCGCAGAGCCAGAGCGGCCGATCGGGTCGTACCTGTCCGCGCCGGCCCTCCCGATGATCTCACCGGAGGGGCCGGCCGGTCGTCACTTGGTCGGCTGGGCCTTCGAGGTGACGGTGATGGTGCCGGCGGCGATGTCCGCCTTGATCTTGTCGACCTCGGCCTTCAGCTCGGCCGGGACCTTGCTGTCGAAGTCGTGGTACGGGGCGATCGAGACGCCGGTGTTGGCCAGGGTGCCGACGAAGCCCGGCTTGGCCTCCAGCTTCTCGCCACCGGCGGCCTTCACCACGGCCTCCTTGACGGCCTCCGGGATGTTCTTGACCACGGTGGTGACGATCGCCGAGCAGTCCGGGGTGCTCTCGCAGCCGTCGACGTCCACCCAGATGGTGCTGTACTTGCCGCCCGAGGCCTTGGCCGCTGCGGTGGTGCCGAGGCCGGAGCCGCCGGCGACCGGCATGATGATGTCCGCGCCCTGGGCGACCAGCGCGTCGGAGACCTTCTTGCCCTCGTCCTGCTTGGCGAAGTCGTTGGTGAAGGAACCCTTCTGGGTGTCCTTGTTCCAACCCAGCGCCTGGACGTTCTTGCCCTTGGTGGTGTTGAAGTACTTCACACCGTCGACGAAGCCGTCCATGAAGATGGTCACCGGCGGGATCGGCAGACCACCGTAGGTGCCCACCTTGCCGCTCTTGCTCATCCCGGCGGCCAGGTAACCGGCCTGGAACGCGGCCTGGGCGGTGTCGAACTGCATCGGGTAGACGTTGGCGTCACCCGGGTTCGCGTCGACGATGCCGAACTGCTGGTTCGGGTTCGCCTTGGCGATCTTCGAGGTGGCGTCACCCATCAGGCCACCGACGGCCAGGATGAAGTCGCACTTCTGGTTGACGTACTGCGTCAGGTTCGGCTCGTAGTCGGCCTCGGCCTTCGACGCGACGAACTTGATGTCGATGTTGTCGTTGGCGGCCTTGGCCTCCTGCAGACCCTTCCAGGCCGAGGTGTTGAACGACTTGTCGTCGATGCCGCCGACGTCGGTCACCATGCAGGCGCTGAACTTCTTGCCGCCACTGCCGGCGTTGTTGTCATCCTTGGGCGCCTCGCCACAAGCAGCGGCGGTGAGCGCGAGCCCACCCACCGCGAAGATCGAAGCGATCCGCATCCCACGCACCGAGCGCAAGACGTCTCCTTCCCATTGCTCACCGCGCCTTGTGCGGTGGCAGCCCATCAGCCGGCCTGCGGGTGTGCCGCCGGCTGTCCCACGTTACGGACGGGAGCGTACGCCCGCGCCCACCCACCGGCCGACAATCGTGCACGACTGTTGAGCGCCTGTTACCCGGGTGTAACCCTTGCGTGGGGCACGTCACTCTTCGTGCTGGTAACCGTGCGCCGCAGCGTCCGCAACGTCCCTTTTCTGGAGGCGTTTCCCTCCTCGGACGTTACCGCCAAAAGACCGCGACCGCCGCGTTGACCAGGGTCAGACCGACGATCGCGAGGAAATGACCGCGGTTGACCACGTCCCGCTTCCGGGAGAAGAAGACCATGACGAAGATCAGCAGCGCGATCACCAACTTCGTCACAAGTTTTGCCGGGTTCGGCTCGTCGTCGCCGCCGCCGCGCAGCGGCGCGGAGAGGCCCAGCCCGGTCAGCAACTGGATCACCGCGCCCCACAGCATGGCCTGGTTGATCCGCAGCCGACCGCTGGCGTACTGGGCGATCGAGCCACCGAGCAGCAGGGCGAACCCGATCAGATGGACGTAGAGAAGGATGAGTCTGAGAGCTTCCACGCCCGCCATACTCCCCTATGAACGACGGATCGTAGTAGAGGGAATCGCCCACGAACGCGGATCACTCGATCAACCGGCCGCTGGAACGCCGACCCCTCTCAGCCCTTGACGGCTCCCGAGGTCAACCCGGAGACGATGTAGCGCTGGAGGAACTGGAAGACCAGCACCGTCGGGATCGCGGTCAGCAGGGTGCCGGCCGCGAAGATCCCGAAGTTGGTGTTCCGCTCGCCGCCCTGCAACATGCCCCGCATGCCGACCGCGAGGGTCTTGGCATCCGTGTCGGTGAGGAAGACGCTCGCCATCAGGAACTCGTTGATGGTGTTGATGAAGGCGAGCAGCCCGGTCACCGCGAGGATCGGCGCCACCAACGGCAGCATGATCCGGAAGAAGACCTGGGCGTGTGAGGCGCCGTCCACGGTGGCCGACTCGTCCAGCTCGCGGGGCAGGGTGTCGAAGAAGCCCTTCATCAGCCAGGTGTTCACGCCCAGCGCGCCACCCAGGTAGAGCAGCAACAGACCCCACGGGGTGTTGAAGCCGATGGCCGGCCACAGGTCGGTGATCGCGCCGAAGATCAGGAAGATCGCAACGATCGCGAGGAACTGCGGGAACATCTGGATCAACAGCAGTGACAGCAACCCCACCCGTCGCCCCTGAAACCGCATCCGGGAGAAGGCGTACGCCGCGAGCGCGGAGAGGAAGACCGAGGCGAACGCGGCCCCACCGGCGATGAGCAGCGAGTTCAGGAACCAGTCAGCGAACCCGGTGCGCGCGAACAGGTTCCCGAAGTTCTCCAACGACACCCCGCCGGTCGGCACCAACTCGGTGGACGACAGGGTGCCGAGCGGATTGAGCGCCGCCGAGACGACGAACACGAGCGGAAACAGACTGAACAGCACGCCGAGCAGGCCGACCAGGTGCCGCCAGCCGACCTCGGCGAACCATCGCTTCTTACGCCTGCCCGCGTTGCGGTCGACCGTCGCCGGGCCGTTCGCGCCGCCCGTGACGGCGGCGCCGGTGAGCATGGTCATGAATACACCTCCTCCTGTTGGCGGGTCCGCCGGAAGCTGACCGCCGACACCACCGCGACGATGGCGAAGATGAACAGCGAGATGGCCGCGGCGAAGCCGAACTGTGCGGCCTGCCCACCGAACGCCAGCCGGTAGGTGTAGGTGATCAGCAGGTCGGTGGCGCCGTTGCTGGGGTTGTCCGCCGGGAATGGTGCACCCTCGGTGGTCAGGTAGATCGCGTTGAAGTTGTTGAAGTTGAACGCGAACGACGAGATCAGCAGCGGCGAGAGCGCGACCAGCAGCAGCGGCAGGGTGACGGCCCGGAACGACTGCCAGCGCGACGCCCCGTCGACCGAGGTGGCCTCTGTCAACTCCCGTGGGATGGCCTGTAGAGCGCCGGTGGCCACCAGGAACATGTACGGGTAGCCGAGCCAGAGCTGCACCAGGATCACCGCGGCGCGGGCCGACCAGCCCTGCCCGAACCAGTCGACGCTGAGCCCGAACAGATTGTTGATCAGCCCGAAGTCGGTGTTGAACATGTCCCGCCAGACCAGGAGCATCGCGAAGGACGGCATGGCGTACGGCAGGATCAGCAACATCCGGTAGAGGTTGGTGCCCCGCATTCGGGGCGAGTGCAGCGCCAGGGCGATCGCCATGCCGAGGATGAACGTGCCGCCGGTGGAGCCGATGGCGAAGGCGAAGTTCCAGATCAGCGTGCGGAGGAACGGCCCGGAGATCCGCTCGTCGGTGAGCACCCGGGTGAAGTTGGACAGCCCGACGTTCACCTTCCAACCCTGGGCCAGCCGCTCGCCGTCGGCGGCGACGAACGCGCCGACCTCGCCGTCCGCGGTCCAGGTCCTGCCGCTGTCGCTGTCCTTGACGCAGTCGCAGCCCGCGTCGTACGCCCGGACGGCCTTGCCCTCGTACGCCCGGGACAGGCCAGACGAGCGCAGCGCGCCTCCGGCCGTCGGCACCACCAGGTCCGTGATGTCCTTGCTGCGGGCGCTGGCCTGGCTGAAGTTCAGCACGGTGTAGCCGTCGGCCGCGGTGACCTTCCCGCCGGGGCCGACGGTGGCCGCGCCGGGATCGAGCGGGCGAAGGCCCTCGGCGTCGCCGACGGAGACCGTGTCGGTTCCTGGCTTGGTGATCAGGAAGACCAGGGCACCGGTGGCCGGGTCGCCCTTGGTGGCGACCGACAACGGGTACTGGGTGGACCCCGGGACCTGCTTGACCGAGGAGCTCTGGATCGCGACGATCGCGTCGTCCTTGCTGCCTCGGTGGCCGTCGCCGAAGTTGGTGAAGGCCGTGCTCGCGGTGTAAAGCACCGGCACGACCTGGAAGGCGATCAGGAAGAGCGTGCCGGGGATGAGGTACTTCGCCGGGACGTGCCGGCGGCCCAGGTACAGATAGAACAGTGCGGCGGTGGTCAGCACCAGCACCGCCAGCCCGACCCACTTCTCGGCCGCCACGAGCGGGAAGGCCGCCCAGATCGCGATCCCGGCCACCAGGCCGAGCAGGATCACCTTCGCGGCGAGGCCGGTCGCGGTGATCGGCGCGTGGTTCCGCGCGGTACGGGTGGTGCGCGGGGACCCGGTGCGGACGGGCCCCCGGCCCGGGGCCTGCTGGGCAGGCCCCGGGCCGGACAGCGGTGTGCTCATTACTTGATCGAACCGGCGATCGTCTTGCCGGCCGCGGTAACCGTGCTGGTCGGGTCGGCGCCGCCGATGACGGCGGCCTCGGCCTTGCCGAACGGGTCCCAGATCGCGGCCATGGCCGGGATGGCCGGGAGCACCTGCCCGTTCTTGCCGGCCTCGATGAACTTGGCCAGGTCCGGGTCGCTGCTCTTGACCTGGTCAAGCGCGGCGGTCAGCGCCGGCGGGCGCGGGTCGGCCTGGTAGAGCGCCACGGCCAGCTCCGGCGTGGTGACGTAGTTGGCGACGAACTCCTGGGCGAGTGCCTTGTTCTTGCCCTTGGCCGCCACGTAGAAGGACTGGACGCCTACGAACGGCGCGGCCGCCTTGCCGCCGGCGAAGCCGGGAACGGCGGAGACGTCGTACTTGATGCCGGCCTTCTTCACGTCGGCGGTGGCCCACGGCCCGGAGACCAGGAAGGCGCACTTCTTGCCAGTGAAGGTGGCGGTCGAGTTGGTGTCGGCGATCGAGCGCTTCAGCACGCCCTCGCCCTTCTCGCCGAGCGCGGCGATCTTCTTGAACGCGGCGATCGACTCCGGCTTGCCCACGCCCAGGTCC
The DNA here is from genome assembly GCF_040648775.1 of Micromonospora sp. NPDC049089. Lineage (NCBI taxonomy): Bacteria > Bacillati > Actinomycetota > Actinomycetes > Micromonosporales > Micromonosporaceae > Micromonospora > Micromonospora sp. NPDC049089. The sequence goes on along the minus strand of NZ_JBEZEH010000057.1, from coordinate 21,672 downwards.
TTCGGGTCGTAGTCGCCGTTCGCGGTGGTGCCGAAGAGGTAACCGCCGGCCGAGGTGTACAGCGGATAGATGTGGTACGCGTCGCCCTTCTGGCCGACCTGGAGGCAGAGCGTCTCGGTGACCTTCTTCTGCGCCTTGAGCTGCTTGCCGGTGGCGACCAGGTCCTCGATCGTCTTCGGTGCCTCGGGGGCCAGTTCGGTGTTGCGGATCAGCGCCAGGTTCTCCTGGGCATAGGGCACGCCGTAGAGCTGGCCGTTGAACGTGACGGCCTTGACGGCGGTCTCGTTGAAGGCGGCCTTCTGCTGGTCGGACAGCTGCACCGGGTCGATGGCACCGTTCTGGACCAGGTTGCCGATCCAGTCGTGCGCGCCGATCACCACGTCCGGGCCGCCGCCCTGGCTCGACACTGTCACGAAGTTGTTCTGAAGGTCCTCGTTCGGGACGGCCTGGACCTCGACGCTGACGCCGTTCTCCTGGCCGAACTTCTCGGCGAACGGCTTGAGGGCGGCGGTCCGCTTGTCGTCCGCCCAGATCACCAGTTTGCCGCCGGCGGCCTTGGGGGTCTCCTTCGCGGCCGGCTCGTCGCTGTCGCCACCGCAGCCTGAGGCGGCGAGCGCCAGGGCGAAGAGGGCGACCACACCCGCGGTACGGATGCGCATCGGTACTCCTGTCGTCATGGCGGCTCGCCGGGGACGGGCGGCTCGCCAGTGGAAAGTCTGGAAGTTCTTGCCGATCGGCGCATGGATACTGCGCCGCTGCTCTCGCGTGTTGCGGGGACGTTAGCAAGACGTTGCAAGTAATGGAAGGGCTTGCAGAGGACCCCGCAAGAACTTGCCGGTGGGCTAAAGTGCCGCCATGCGCGCTCGACTGTCCGACATCGCCCAGCAGGCCGAAGTCAGCGAGGCCACGGTGTCGCGGGTGCTCAACGACCGCCCCGGCGTGGCCCCGGAGACCCGGCAGGCCGTCCTCACCGCCCTCGACGTGCTCGGGTACGAGCGGCCGGCCCGGCTGCGTAAGCGCAGCGCCGGTCTCGTCGGCCTGGTGGTGCCGGAGCTGGACAACCCGATCTTTCCCGCCTTCGCCCAGGTCATCGAGTCCACTCTGGCGCAGAGTGGATTCACGCCGGTGCTCTGCACCCAGACCGCCGGCGGCGTGACCGAGGACGAGTACGTGGAGATGCTGCTGGACAGGCAGGTCTCCGGCATCGTCTTCGTCTCCGGGCTGCACGCCGACACGGCCGCCAACCACGACCGCTACCGGGCGCTGCTCGCCCGGCCGTTGCCGGTCGTGATGATCAACGGGTACGTGCCCGGCATCGGCGCGCCCTTCGTCTCCTGCGACGACCGGGAGGCGGCCGAGCTGGCAGTTGCGCACCTGGTCGCGCTCGGGCACCGACGGATCGGCCTGATCACCGGCCCGGACCGGTTCGTCCCGGTGCAGCGCAAGGTGGCCGCCTGGCGTTCCGCGATGACCCGGCTGGCCGGCGTCGCCGAAGCCGACCTGGGCCCGCTGGCCGAGCTGTCACTGTTCGGAGTGGAGGGTGGCGAGGCGGCGGCCGGCCGCCTGTTGGACCGCGGCGTCACCGGGGTGGTCTGCGGCTCCGACCTGATGGCGCTCGGCGCGATCCGGGCCGCCCGTCAACGCGGCCTCGACGTGCCCGGCGGCCTCTCCGTGGTCGGCTACGACGACTCCCCGCTGATGGCCTTCACCGACCCGCCGCTGACCACCATGCGGCAACCGGTCACCGCGATGGCGGTGGCCGCCGTCCGCGCCCTGGTGGACGAGATCAACGGGCACGGCGCCCCGCACTCGGAGTACCTGTTCCGCCCGGAGCTGGTGGTGCGTGGCTCCACGGCTGTCGCGCCGAGTCCCGCACGCTTGTCTTACGCAAGATCTGCTTGACTCTTGCAACGGCGGGCCGGCATATTGCTCGAATGATCAGCACCGCCACCCCACCGCAGACCACCACCGACGACGACTGGTGGCGCTCTGCGGTCGTCTACCAGGTGTACGTCCGCAGCTTCGCCGACAGCGACGGCGACGGCACCGGCGACCTCCAGGGCATCCGGCAGCGCCTGCCGTACCTGCGCGACCTCGGTGTGGACGCGCTCTGGCTGACCCCCTTCTACACCTCGCCCATGATCGACGGCGGGTACGACGTGGCCGACTACCGGGACGTCGACCCGATGTTCGGCACACTCGCCGACTTCGACGCGATGATCACTGACGCGCACGCCCACGGCCTTCGGATCATCGTCGACCTGGTGCCCAACCACACCTCCAGCGCGCACCGCTGGTTCACCGCGGCGCTCGCCGCCGGCCCCGGCTCCCCGGAGCGGGCCCGCTACCTCTTCGCCGACGGTCAGGGCACGCACGGCGAGTTGCCCCCGAACGACTGGGAGAGCATCTTCGGCGGCCCCGCCTGGACCCGGACGGCTGACGGCGAGTGGTATCTGCACCTGTTCGACAGCTCGCAGCCGGACCTGAACTGGCGTCACCCGGAGGTTCGCGCCGAGTTCGAGGACGTGCTGCGGTTCTGGCTGGATCGGGGCGTCGACGGATTCCGCGTCGACGTGGCGCACGGCATGATCAAGGCGGAAGGGCTGCCGGACGTCGGCTTCAGCACGATGACCACCGGCCAGCGTCAGGTCGAACTGCTCGGCAAGGGCCGGCTGCCCTACTTCGACCAGGACGAGGTGCACGAGATCTACCGGGCGTGGCGGCCCATCCTGGACAGCTACCCCGGCGGTCGGATGGCGGTCGCCGAGGCGTGGGCCGAGACGCCACAGCGCCTGGCCCGCTACATCGGCCCGGACGAGTTGCACCAGGCGTTCAGCTTCGACTTCCTCGACGCCACCTGGTCGGCCGACTCATTCCGCAAGGTGATCGACACCGCCTTGGCCGAGGCGACCGTCGTCGGGGCGCCCACCACCTGGGTGCTGTCCAACCACGACAAGCAGCGGCACGTCACCCGGTACGGCGACGGCGTCGAAGGGCTGCGCCGAGCCCGGGCCGCCAGCCTGCTGATGCTCGCCCTGCCCGGTTGCGCCTACCTCTACCAGGGCGAGGAACTGGGCCTGCCGGAGGTCCTCGACCTCCCCGACGAGCTCCGCCAGGATCCGGCGTTCCTGCGCACCGGCGAGAGCCGCGACGGCTGCCGGGTGCCCATCCCGTGGGACGGCGAGCTGGCTCCGTACGGCTTCGGACCGGCCGGCAGTGAGCTGAGCTGGCTACCCGCCCCGGCGCTCTGGCGGGCACTGTCCGTCACGGCGCAGACCGGCGTGCCCGGCTCGACCCTGGAGCTGTACCGGGCCGCGCTGCGGATCCGCCACGTTCATCCCGCGCTCGCCCTCGACGCCGACGGGGTCACCTGGCAGGCGAGCGAGCCGGGCGTGCTGGCCTTCTCCCGCTCCGCCGGAGCGACAGTGCTGACCTGCGTCGTCAACATGAGCGGCGCGCCGGTCCTGATCGACGGGTACGGTCAGCCGCTCGTCGCCAGCGACGAGCTCACCGAACAGGGCTCCGGCCGGCTGCTGCCAATTGACGCGGCAGTCTGGTTGGAACGGCGCTGAACGGGTAACTCGTTCTCGACCTGGTCGTTCGTCGTGCCCCGCGCCGACGGGCGACTGGGCTACCGGCCCCTTGTGGTGGGGGGTGAGGTGCCACCGGCGCCGCGCGGAGTCCGCTCCGCGTGGCGCCGGTGTCCGTGCACCCCAACCCAGGTCGTCGTCACTTCGCGGTGAGCAACGCTGCGATCCGGGTGAAGCCGGCACGTACCTCGGCCTCGTCCGGCGCTTCGACGGGCTCACCGTGGCCGGCCTCGTCGGCTGCCGCGTCCAACTCCTCGTCGATCACGTCCTCGAAGTCGCCGTACAGGTCGGCCCCCTCCACCTGCCGGGCCTCATCCTCGGCGGCGACCTGGGCGGCGGCGATCTCGCTGCGGATCTCGTCGGCGGACAGCGCCGGCAGCAACGGCTCCACCACGGCCATCAACTGCTCCTCGGCCACCACCGCCTCGGCCAGGGCCAACGCGTGCGGTCGCTCGTACGGCCCGCAGACCACCGGCTCCCACTCGTCGATATCACCGAGCGGACCGAAGGTGATGATCCACGGCAGGCCGAGGAGCGGCGAGTCCGCCGGCAGGTCCAGTGTCATGAGTGCGCCCACCGGCTCATCATGGTCCGCGAACGCGAGCGGCGGCGCAGTTCTGCTCAGTTATCGCCCGTCCGACTGTCGATCGGCAGCCGGTCAGCCGGGGCGGACCGCGTCCAGGGCGGCGCGGACCAGAGCGAGCGCGGTGGCCGGTGGCACGCCGAGCCGGGCCGCCTCCGCCGCGTAACCGGCCGCCGCCCGCTGCAACCGGTCGACGGCGTCGTCCCGCCCGGGGGCGACGAAGGTGCCGTTGCGCCCCCGGGTCTCCAGCAGCCCGGCCGCCTCCAGCTCCCGGTAGGCGCGGGCCACCGTGTTCGCGGCCAACCGCAGGTCGGCCGCGAGCTGCCGGACGGTGGGCAGGCGGCTGCCCACCGGCAACCTGCCGTCGCCGATCAGCTCGGCGAGCTGCACGCGCACCTGCTCGTACGGGGGCACCGACGAGTCCGCGTCGACCGAGATCAGCACCTGCGCGCCTTCCGTCATCAGCCCGCACCGCCCGGCGTACCGGGGTCGATGCCCTCGTCGACATCCTTCGGCGGGGCGGGGGTCTCCGCCAGGTCCACCACTCGGCCGGTGGTGCTGGTCGCCAGGAGCGCCGCGCCGAACAGCACCAACTGGTTGAGCAGGTAGAGGTACAGCAGCAGACCGACGGCGCCGGCCACCACGGTGTACGCCGGGTTCCGCTCGGTCCGCACCACGTAGTACCGGCCGACGGTGTTCAGCAGCGTGATGCCGACAGCGACGAGCAACACCACCGGGCGCAGCCGGGACCGGCTCATCCGCAGCCGGGGCACGGCGAGCAGCAACGCGGTGGCGAGCACTGTGTTGACCAGCACGCTGAGCACCGCGCTGATGGTGGTCAGACCCACCGAGCCGGTGCTGCGCAGCAGAAAACGCAGCAGCGACTCCAGCGCGTCCACCGCCGCGACCGAGACGCCGAGCAGCACGAAGACGCCGATCATCACGCCCAGGTCGACGAGCCGCCGTACCACCAGATTGCCCGGCTGCTGGTTGAGCTGGTACATCAGCCGCTGCGAGGACCGGATGGCCTCGACCCAACCGATCCCGGTGAAGACCAGGATGACCAGGCCGACCACACCGACGGTGCCGCTGGAGTTGGCGATCTGCCCGGCGTCCAGGAACGGCAGATTCTCCTTGAGGAAGTCGGCCGCCGCCGCGCTGACCTCGTCGTTGTCCTCCAGGATCGCGCCGAAGACGGAGAACGCGACCAGGGCGAGGGCGAACACGGCGAAGAAGCCGTAGTAGGCGATCGCGGCGGCCAACCGGCCAGCCAGCACCTCGCCGTACAGCACCCCGGCCCGCCACACGTGATCGAAGAGCCCCGACCGGTGGCGCGCGGCGCTCACCCAGCGGTCGATGCCCGTCTCGATCCGGCCGATCACGTTCACGCGGTCATCCTCGCCGATCTCCCACCGCTGTAGTGGCAACCGGCTCCCGATGCTCGCCGGCCGGCGCGTCGCTGCTCCAGGTGCTGACGGCTCGAATGCCGGCGTTTCAGGTGCCGAGGCAGAAGTCCCGACGCGGCTGCCACCTGGCCTGCCCGCTGTGCGAGAAGAGGGTGAACCCGTCGACCTCGAACATCGCGGAGAAGTCGGCCAGATCCTCGTACACCCGGTCCAGGGCCTCCGATGCCACGTCCTGAGCCACTGTGACGTGCGGATGGTACGGGAAGCGGAGTTCGCGGTGCAGGCCCGGCGCTGCGGCGATGGCCGCGGCCAGCAACTCGCACTCGCTGATCCCGGCGGCCACCGCGACGAACACCACCTGGGTGACCGGACGGAACGTGCCGGTGCCCCGCAGGTGCAGGGTGAACGGCAGGTGCGCGGCGGCGACGGCGGCCAGGTGCCGCTCGACCGCCGGCAGGTTGGCCGTCCGGATCTCGGTGGGCCCGAGCAACGTCACGTGCGCGGGCACCGCCAGCGGATCACCGGCCTCGATCCGCCGCCGGGTGAGCAGGGCACCCCACGGCTCGGGGATGTCCACGGCGATGCCGATCTGGATGGTGTCGCCGGTCGGCGGCACCCCGCCCCTGCGATCCACGCTTCGCGCCGCCCCTCCGAGCACCGAGCCGTCCACCTGTACCGCGGAGCTACTCGCCGCGCACGGGCGGGAAGAACCCGACCCGCTCGTACGCGGACCGCAGGGTCGCCGCGGCCACCGCGCGGGCCTTCTCCGCGCCGGCCGCGAGCAGCTTGTCCAACTGCGCCGGATCGTCGAGGTAGGCGCGGGTGCGCTCCTGGATCGGCCGGACGAAGTCCGTCACCACCTCGGCCAGCTCCTTCTTCAGATCGCCGTAGCCACGACCCGCGTAGGCGGCCACCAGCTCGTCGATGCTGCGGCCGCTGAGCGCCGAGTAGATGGTCAACAGGTTGGACACACCCGGCTTGGTCTCGGTGTCGAAGACGATTTCCCGACCGGTGTCAGTCACCGCCGAACGGATCTTTTTCGCGGACCGGGCCGGATCGTCGAGCAGGTCGATGATGCCGGCTGGCGAGGACGACGACTTCGACATCTTCGCGGTCGGGTCCTGCAGGTCGGTGATCTTGGCAGTGTCCTTGACGATGTGCGGCGCGGGCACCGTGAACGTCGCGCCGAACAGCGAGTTGAAGCGCTGGGCCAGATCCCGGGAGAGTTCCAGGTGCTGGCGCTGGTCCTCGCCGACCGGGACCGCGTTGGCCTGGTAGAGCAGGATGTCGGCGGCTTGGAGGACCGGATAGGTGAACAGCCCGACGCTGGCCCGCTCGTTGCCCTGCTTCTGCGACTTGTCCTTGAACTGGGTCATCCGGCTGGCCTCGCCGAAGCCGGTGATGCAGCCGAGCACCCAGGCCAGCTGCGGGTGCTCGGGCACCTGCGACTGGACGAACAGGGTGCTGCGTTCCGGGTCGAGCCCGACCGCGAAGAGCTGGGCCGCGGCCACCCGGGTCCGCTGGCGCAGCAGCGCCGGATCGTGCCCCGCCGTGATGGCGTGCAGGTCCACCACGCAGTAGAACGCGTCGTGGGTGTCCTGTAGCGCCACCCAGTGCCGCACCGCGCCGAGATAGTTGCCGAGGTGGAACGAGTCGGCTGTCGGCTGGATGCCGGAGAAGACGCGGGGCCGGGCGGGAACGTCGGACATGGCGATAATTCTGTCAGCAAGCAACCCGGTCCGTCATGACGGGCCGGCGGGTCGGCTCCGGCCCGCCGGTGCCGGGGTGCTGACCTCGCGTGGTTCGCCAGCGCCGACCCGGCGCGTCGGCCCGACCGTCACCCGGCGGTGCTGCCCCGTCACCGCCTCCCGAGCCGGCTCGGGGCCGCCCGCCGAGGCCGACGCGGCGTCGTACTCAAGGCGCTTGCCGGCGCCCTGCTCTCGGCGCTGGTCGGCGCTGCGGGCGGCGGAGACGGCGAGTTGGGCCACCCGGCGGCCGTCCAACGTGAGCACCCGCAGCAGCCAGCCGGCTGGCAGCTCGGCCGGATCGGGTGCGCCGACCTCGGCGGGCTCACCCGGCACCGGCACCTCGTCACCGGTCACCGGGAGCCGGCCCAGCGCGGCCATGACGAACCCGCCCACCGTCTCGTACGGTCCGGCGGGGAGGGCCACCCCGGTCCGCTCGGCGAAGTCAGCGAGGTTGAGGCGGCCATCCACCACGGCGGGCAGGCCGGCACGCTCCGGGTCCGGGGTGGCGTCGTACTCGTCGTGGATCTCGCCGAAGAACTCCTCGATGAGGTCCTCCAGCGTGACGATCCCGGCCGTGCCGCCGTACTCGTCGACCACCACAGCGAGGTGCTGACCCTCCCGGCGCATCTCGGTCAGCGCGGCGAGCACCCGTTTGCTGTCCGGGAGTCGCTTCACCTCCCGGGCCAACTCCCCGACGGTGACGCACGGGTCGGCGTCTGGGCGCAGCAGTACGTCACGGAGGTGCACGAAGCCGACCACGTCGTCGTGCGTACCGTCGGTGACCGGGTAACGGGTGTGGGTTTCGGCGCGGACCAGTCGGGCGGCTTCGACGATTGTCATCCGTGCCGGGAGGAAGACCACCTCGGTGCGCGGCATCATCACCTCGCGGATCAGACTGGCACCGGCCACCAGGACCTCGTCGATGATCCGTCGCTCGTCCGGGTCGAGCACCGTGTTCGCCGCGACAAGGTCCCGCAGATCGGCCTCGGAGATGTGTTCCCGACCGGCCGTCGGACCGGTCCCGAGCAGGTCGGTGACGAGTCGGGTGGCGCCATCCGCGGCGCGAACCAGCACCCGGGCGACGCCCCGGGCGAGCGGGCCAGGGGCGCGGCGGGGGTGTGCCCGCGCGTTTCGCCGGAGCCCGGTACGGGCCGCTTCCCGCATGACAGAGATGGTAGACACCGTGGGCCCACCGCACCGGGGATCGCGCGGAGCGGCGGAGAGATGTTCGGCTCTGTTTAATCATGAGAGATTATGATGGAATGGGGTTGGCGGTGACGACGGCGAGAGCGCCGGCCACCGCCCTAGTGTGATCACCGAAGGGCCACGTCCCGGGCGGGCCAGGCAGGAGGCAACGACGTGAAACTGCTCGTCACCGGGGGCGCCGGCTTCATCGGGAGCGTGGTGACCCGGATGCTGCTCGACGCGGGTCACCAGGTGGTCATCCTGGACGATCTGCGTACCGGCCACCGCGAGGCCCTCGCCCCGGACGCCACCCACGTGGAGGCGTCCATCCACGACGCTGCACAGGTCATCACCGCGGACGCCGGCTTCGACGGGGTGCTGCACTTCGCCGCCCTGATCGCCGCCGGCGAGTCGATGGTCAAGCCGGAGCTGTACTGGCAGAACAACACCATCGGCACGCTCGCCCTGATCGACGCGGTCCGGGCCGCCGGGGTGCCCCGGATAGTCTTCTCCTCCACCGCCGCCGTCTACGGCAACCCCACCGAGCTGCCCATCACCGAAAACGCGGTCAAGGCACCCACCAACACGTACGGCGCCACCAAACTCGCCGCCGACATGGCACTCACCTCCGAGGCGATCGCGCACGGGCTGGCCGCCGTGTCGCTGCGCTACTTCAACGTGGCCGGCGCCCACCTCGACGGCGACATCACCCTCGGCGAGCGACACGACCCGGAGACGCACCTGATCCCGATCGCACTGGACGTCGCCGCCGGCCGGCGGGACAAGCTCCAGCTCTTCGGTGACGACTACCCCACAGTGGACGGCACCTGCGTCCGCGACTACATCCACGTCGCCGACCTGGCCCGCGCGCATCTGCTGGCGCTGGACGCGGCCACCGGCGGTCAGCACCGGATCTACAACCTGGGCAACGGCAACGGCTTCACCAACCGCCAGGTCGTCGACGTGGTGCGTGAAATCACCGGGCACCAACTGCCCGTCGAGGTCGCGCCGCGCCGCGAGGGCGACCCGGCCGAGTTGGTCGCATCCTCCGCACTGGCCCGCGACGAGCTGGGCTGGGTGCCGCAGAAGCCGACCCTGCACGACATGGTCGGGGATGCCTGGGCGTTCTACCGCACGCACATCCTGGGCCAGTCATGACCCACCCGAGCAGTGATGTCGCCGAGCGGGCCGCGGCCGGCTTCTCCGCGCAGTTCGGTGCCCAGGCCACCGGCCGCTGGGCCGCCCCTGGGCGGGTCAACCTGATCGGTGAGCACACCGACTACAACGAAGGCTTCGTGCTGCCCTTCGCCCTGCCGATGCGCACGGTCGTCGCCGCCGACCGGCAGGACGGCGAGCACTGGACGGTCTGGTCCGAACTCTCCGGCGAGTCGATCACCTTCGGCGCGGAGGACGTCGCCGAGCCGGGTCGCGTCTCCGGCTGGGGCGCGTACGTCGCGGGTGTGGTCTGGGCGCTACGCGAGGCCGGTCACCCGGTGCCCGGCGCCCGGCTGGCGATCGCCTCCGACGTGCCGCTGGGCGCCGGGCTCTCCTCCTCGGCCGCGCTGGAGTCGGCAGTGCTGGCCGCCCTGCTCGACCTCGGCGAGCTGGAGCTCGCCCCGGAACTGCAACCCCGGCTGGCGCAACGGGCGGAGAACGTCTACGTGGGCGCGCCGACCGGCATCATGGACCAGTCCGCGGCGATCCGCTGCCGCGCCGGGCACGCCCTCTTCCTGGACTGTCGGGACGAGTCGGTCGAGCACATCCCGTTCGACCTCGACGCCGACGGGCTGGCTGTGCTGGTCATCGACAGCCGCGCGCCGCACCGCCACGCCGACGGGGAGTACGCGGCCCGCCGTCGCTCCTGCGAGGCCGGGGCCAACGCGCTCGGTGTCACAGCGCTGCGGGACGTGAGCATCGACCAGCTCGACGCCGCGCTGGCACGGCTCGACGACGAGGAGACCCGGCGACGGGTCCGGCACGTGGTGACCGAGGACCAGCGCGTACTGGACACGGTGGCGTTGCTCCGCGCCGCCCGGGTCCGCGACATCGGCCCGCTGCTGACCGCCTCCCACGTCTCGATGCGCGACGACTTCGAGATCACCGTCCCGGAGATCGACACCGCGGTCGAGGCAGCGTTGGCAGCCGGCGCGCTGGGCGCCCGGATGACCGGCGGCGGCTTCGGCGGCTGCGTACTCGCGCTGATCGAGGCCGACAGTGCCGACGCGGTGGCCGCTGCCGTGTCCGACGCGTACGCGCAACGAGGTTTCACCGCCCCCGGCACCGTGACGGTCCTCCCCTCCCCCGGCGCCACCCGCCTGCCCTAACCCCACCCCACCCACCCCCACCCCACCCGGGGCCGGCGGTGATCAAGAGGTTTGCGTCAATTCGAGCCCGGATCCTGACGCGAACCTCTTGATCACCTCTCTCAGGCGGGGCGGGGTGCGCGGGGGGCGGGGGGCGGCGGCGGTTGCGGCGCGGGTTGGGATTAGCTCGCTTCGACGATCATGGCGGCGCCTACCGTGCGGTTGGTCGCCTCGTCGATGATGACGAAGCCGCCGGTGGTGCGGTTACGGCGGTACTCGTCGGCCAGCAGCGGCACCGTCGTGCGCAGTCGCACCCGACCGATCTCGTTGAGCCGCAGTTCGTCGGCGGACTCGTCGCGGTGCAGGGAGTTGATGTCCAGCCGGTAGTGCAACCCGCGCACGATCGCCCGCGCCGACCGGGTGGTGTGCTTGATCGCGTACCGGCCACCGACCCGTAGCGGGGCAGTCTCGTCCATCCAGCAGACCATCGCCTCGATGTCCTGGGCCACCGCCGGCGCGTTGTTCGGCCGGCAGATCAGGTCACCCCGCGAGATGTCGATCTCGTCGGCCAGTCGTACCGTCACCGACATCGGCGGGAACGCCTCCGCGACCGGCCCGTCGGCGGTCTCCACGGCGGCGATCCGGCTGGTGAAGCCGGAGGGCAGCACCATCACCTCGTCGCCCGGCTTCAGCACGCCGGAGGCGACCTGGCCGGCGTAGCCGCGGTAGTCGGTGACAGTGGTGGACTGCGGGCGGATCACGTACTGCACCGGGAACCGGACGTCGACCAGGTTGCGGTCGCTGGCGATGTGCACCCGCTCCAGGTGGTGCAGCAGCGACGGACCCTCGTACCAGGGCATGTTGTCCGACCGGGTGACGATGTTGTCGCCGCGCAACGCGGAGACCGGCACCACTGTCAGGTCCGGTACGTCGAGCTTCGCCGCGAAGGCGGTGAACTCGTCGGCGATCCGCTCGTAGACCTCCTGCGACCAGTCGACGAGGTCCATCTTGTTGACACAGAGGACCAGGTGCGGCACCCGCAGCAGCGAGCAGAGGAACGCGTGCCGGCGGGACTGCTCGACGAGGCCCTTACGCGCGTCCACCAGGATCAACGCCAGGTCCGCCGTCGAAGCGCCGGTGACCATGTTGCGGGTGTACTGGATGTGGCCCGGGGTGTCGGCGATGATGAACTTGCGCCGGGGGGTGGCGAAGTACCGGTACGCCACGTCGATGGTGATGCCCTGCTCCCGCTCGGCACGCAGACCGTCGGTGAGCAACGCCAGGTTGGTGTATTCGTCACCGCGGGCCGCGCTGACCGCCTCCACGGCGGCCAACTGGTCGGTGAAGAGCGACTTGGTGTCGTAGAGCAGCCGCCCGATCAGGGTCGACTTCCCGTCGTCCACGCTGCCGGCGGTGGCGAACCGCAGCAGGTCCATCGGCCGGGCCTCCGGCCCGGCGCCGGCAACAGCCCGCGCGTCCGCGCTCGCGGCGGCCACGATCTCGGTACTCATCAGAAGTAGCCCTCCCGCTTGCGGTCCTCCATGGCGGCCTCGCTGACCCGGTCGTCACCACGGGTGGCGCCGCGCTCGGTGATCCGGGTGGCCGCCACCTCCTCGATGACCTTCTCCACGGTGTCCGCGTCGGAGCGGACCGCGGCGGTGCAGGAGGCGTCGCCGACGGTGCGGTAGCGCACCTGTGCCTTGAACCGCTCCTCACCCGCGCGGGGGCGGAAGAACTCGTTGACGGCGTAGAACATGCCGTCCCGTTCGATCACCTCGCGCTCGTGCGCGTAGTAGATCGACGGCAGCGGGATGCGTTCCCGGGCGATGTAGTGCCACACGTCCAGCTCGGTCCAGTTGGACAGCGGGAAGACCCGGATCGACTCGCCCGGGTGGTGCCGGCCGTTGTACAGCGACCACAGCTCCGGCCGCTGGTTCTTCGGGTCCCACTGGCCGAACTCGTCGCGGAAGCTGAACACCCGCTCCTTCGCCCGGGCCTTCTCCTCGTCCCGGCGGGCGCCACCGAACAGCGCGTCGAAGCGGTGCTTCTCCACCGCGTCCAGCAGCACCGGTGTCTGGATCCGGTTGCGCATGCCGTCACCGGACTCCCGGACCATGCCGCTGGCCAGGGCCTCCGGCACGCTCGCCACCACGAGGTGCAAACCCAGCTCGGCGACCCGTTGGTCGCGGTATTCCAGGACCTCGGGGAAGTTGTGCCCGGTGTCGACGTGCATCACCGGGAAGGGGATGTTGGCGGGGGCGAACGCCTTCTGCGCGAGCCGCAGCATGACGATCGAGTCCTTGCCACCGGAGAAGAGCATCACCGGGCGTTCCATCTCGGCGACCACCTCGCGCATCACGAAGATGCTCTCCGCTTCCAAGGCGTCCAGGTGGGAGACCTGGTACGCCGCGGGGGTGGTCATGACACCGGCTCGATTCGCTCGCTCATCCGATTTCCAGACCTTTCCGGTCGGACATGTCAAGAAAGTGCGCTCAGGCTACCCGGAATGTTTCTGCAGCGCTGCAAGCAACCGGGTGGCGAGATCCTTGCGGCAGACCAGGAGGTCGGGCAGCCGCGGATCCGCCTCGTTGTATTTCAGCGCAGAACCGTCGATCCGGGAAGCGTGCAGTCCGGTGGCCGTCGCCACAGCGATCGGGGCCGCCGAGTCCCACTCGTACTGCCCACCTGCGTGGATGTACGCGTCCACCTCGCCGGTGACCACTGCGGCGATTTTCGCGCCGGCCGAGCCCATCGGCACCAGGTGCGCCCCGACGTCCTCGGCCAGATCGGTCAGGAAGACCGGCGGACGGCTCCGGCTCGCGGCCAGGCGGATCTTCCGCTCGCCGGCCGTCGCCGCCTCCACTGTCATCGGCGGGTACGCCGGCGGGTAGTCGGTGCCCAGCACCCGGTGCTGCGCCGGCAACCCCACCGCCCCGGCGACGAGCCCGTGCGGGCTCGGCGCGTTGCGCGCCCAGAGCGCCACGTGCACCGCCCAGTCCGAGCGGCCCTCCTCGGAGAACTCCCGGGTGCCGTCCAACGGGTCGATGATCCACACCCGGTCCGCGTTCAGCCGGGACACCGCGCCGGTGTTCACCTCCGCGGCCCAGGCCAACCGCGACCCCTCGTCCTCCTCGGAGAGCACCGCGTCACCCGGACGCCACTTCGCCAACTCCGTGCGGATCAGGTCGTGCGACACCTTGTCCCCGGCCGACTTCAGCGCACCGCCGTCGGCGAAACCCATCTCCGTGCGCAGGTCGAGCAGCGCCTGCCCAGCCCGGGACGCCAACCATCGGGCGAACGCGCCATCGATCATCGGAGGACTGCTCATCTGTCCGCTCCCGTCGCCTCGCCGCGCTGCCCGCACGGGCCGATCCGCCGCGACTCGCGTCGCCGGTCGCGGCACGCTGAAAGGCGCAGACTACCGGCCCGCCGTTTCCGATTCGGGTACGCCCCGCCCGGCTCAGCCGCCGTGGTAGAGGTTCTGGGTCGGCTCCACGCCCTTGACGATCACCGACTCCACCACGTCGGCGGCCCGGTCCACCAGGAAATCCAACTCCTTGCGCTCGGCCGCGCCAAAATCCGACAGCACGTAATCCGCCGGATCCTGCCGTCCCGGCGGTCGGCCGACGCCGAACCGCACCCGGGCGTAGTCCTTGGTCCCCAACGACTTCGACATCGAGCGCAGGCCGTTGTGCCCGCCCTCGCCGCCGCCGAACTTGACCCGCACCTGGCCGAAGTCGATGTCCAGCTCGTCATGCACCGCGATCACCTGCGCGGGCGGCACCTTGTAGAACTGGGCCAGGGCAGCGACCGGCCCGCCGGACAGGTTCATGTACGTCAGTGGCTTGACCAGCACCAGCTTCGGCCCGCCGAACCCCAGCCGCGCCTCGGCCACCTCGGCCACCGCCCGCTTGTGCCGGCCGAAACGCGCACCCACCCGCCCGGCCAGCAGTTCCGCCACCATGAACCCGACGTTGTGCCGGTTGCCGGCGTACTCCCGGCCCGGGTTGCCCAGGCCGACCACCAGCCACGGCCCCGCCTCGTCTGTCACGACCCGTCCTCTCCGACGCCCAACGCAGCGACTCCCGATATGCCGACAGGCGCCCCCGAACATCCGGGGACGCCTGTCGCACAGTACGAACCGATCAGGCCTCGGTGCGCGCCTCGGTCGTCTCGGCGCCCTCGGCCGGGGCCTCGTCCGCGCCCTCGGAGCCCTCGGTGGTCTCGCCGACCTCGGCCTCGGCCTCGTCGGTGGCAACCTCGACGTCGGGCAGCGTCGCCTCGAGCTGCTCGGCGGTCGGGGCGGCGGTCACCGACGCGACGGTCAGATCCGAGTCGGCGGCCAGCTCGACGCCGGAGGGCAGCGTGACATCGCCGGCGGTCACCTGGGTGCCCGCCTCCATGCCCTCGATCGACGCCTCGAGGTGGTCCGGAACCTTGGTGGCGTCCGCGGTCACCGACAGGGTGTCGTGGTCGTGCACGATCAGGGTGTCCCGGGCGGCCTCGCCGGTCAGCTGGACCGGGACCTCGACGGTGACCTTCTCGCCCCGACGGACCAGGATCAGGTCGACGTGATCGAAGGTGTCGCGGATCGGGTCACGCTGGATCGCCTTCGGCAGCGCCAGCACCTGGGTGCCGTCGGTGATGTCGATCGCGAAGAGCTGGTTGGCACCGCCCTTGCGGATCGCGGCGGCGAACTCCCGCGACGGCAGCGCGATGTGCTTCGGCTTCTCGCCGTGGCCGTACAGCACGGCAGGCACCTTGCCGGCCCGGCGGGTACGGCGGGCACCACCCTTGCCGAACTCGGTACGGGGCTCGGCGCTGATCTTTACCTCGGACACGGGGAAACTCCTGATGCTTTTCGCTGCGGCGGCTTGTCGTCTAACGGTGCTGGGCGAGGGGCTCGCTGGGGCTCATGCGTCATGAACGACTGCCCGGAGCACCGCGTCGATGACGGTGCCTCCGTGCGGCGCTTTTCAGCGGCCCGCCGGGCACCCTCGCCGTGGCAACCGCACCAGTCTACCCGAGCTGTTTCCAGGGTTTCCGGCAGTCCCCGATCACGGCTCAAGACCGGCGCGTCGGTGGCGTTCCCACCAGCGTGCCGGCCCCGTTTCCACCAGTTTGACAGCCCCGCCCCCCCACCGGCACGCCGAGTGGGGAAACGGGGCTCAGGCTCAGCTCAGGCCACCGAAGAGGGTGGTCACCGAACCGTCGTCGAAGACCTCGCGGATCGCCCGCGCCAGCAGCGGCGCGATCGACAGCACGGTGAGCTTGTCCAGTTGCTTCTCCGGCGGGAGCGGCAGGGTGTTCGTCACCACGATCTCGCTGATCGAGCTGTTCTTGAGCCGCTCGGTGGCCGGGTCGGACAGCAGCGCGTGGGTGGACGCGACAACGATCTCCGCCGCGCCCGACTCCTTGAGGATGTCCGCGGCCTTGGCGATGGTGCCACCGGTGTCGATCATGTCGTCGACGATCAGGCAGACCCGGCCTTCCACCTCGCCGACGACCCGGTTCGCCACGACCTGGTTCGGCTTCATCGGGTCACGGGTCTTGTGGATGAACGCCAGCGGGCACCCGCCCAACCGGTCGGTCCACCGCTCGGCCACCCGCACCCGGCCCGAATCCGGTGCCACCACCGTCATCGGCCGTCCGGCGTACTTGTGCTCCACGTACTCGGCGAGGATGTCCATCGCGAAGAGGTGGTCCACCGGGCCGTCGAAGAAGCCCTGGATCTGCGCGGTGTGCAGGTCGACGGTGAGGATGCGGTTCGCGCCGGCGGTCTTCAGCAGGTCCGCCACCAGGCGGGCCGAGATCGGTTCCCGACCACGGTGCTTCTTGTCCTGGCGGGCGTACGGGTAGAACGGCAGCACCACGGTGATCCGCTTGGCCGACCCCCGCTTCAGCGCGTCCACCATGATCAGGGTCTCCATGACCCAGGTGTTCACCCCGTGCGTGACGGACTGGACCACGAAGGCGTCCGAACCACGTACCGAGTCCTTGAACCGTACGAAGATCTCGCCGTTGGCGAACTCGTACGCGTCGGCGGGCGTCGGCGCGACGCCGAGCACCTCGCCGATCTCCTTGGCCAACTCCGGAAAGCCACGTCCGGAAAAGAGCATCAGGCTTTTGCGGTTTTCGGCGACGATGCTGCCCATGGGCCCGTCTGCTCCCGTTATGTCGGCGGTACCCGACCCGGTGGTGGTGGGTCGGGGACTATTCGGTTGCAGTATCTCCCGCGCCGGATGCGCCGCCCACCGTCTCGGTCGCCCCGTGGATTGCCTCACTGTGGCTTGCAACACCAGTCGTACCGGCCGCACCCTTCGCGTCGCGGGCCCGCTGCGCCGCCTCCGCCGCGGCAGTGCCGGCGCGTCGCTTGACGACCCAGCCCTCGATGTTGCGCTGGCGCGCCCGGGCGACGCCCATCGCCCCGGCCGGCACGTCGTCGACGATCACCGAACCAGCCGCCGTGTACGCCCCGTCGCCCACCTCGACCGGCGCCACGAACATGTTGTCCGCACCGGTCCGCGCGTGGCTGCCGATGACCGTGCGGTGCTTGTTGACCCCGTCGTAGTTCACGAAGACGGACGCGGCGCCGATGTTGGTCTGCTCGCCGATCGTCGCGTCGCCGACGTACGTCAGGTGCGGCACCTTCGCGCCAGCGCCGATCTGCGAGTTCTTCACCTCGACGAACGTGCCGATCTTCGCCTTCTCGGCCAGCTGGGCGGCCGGCCGCAGGTACGCGTACGGCCCGACGGTCGCGCCCGCGCCCACCTCGGCGCCGACGGCGTGGCTGCGGATCACCGACGCGGCGGGGCCGACGATCGTGTCGATCAGGGTGACGTCCGGCCCGATCAGCGCGCCCGCGCCGATCACCGTGCCGCCGCGCAACTGGGTGTTCTGGTCGATCACCGCGTCCCGGTCCAGCGCGACCGTCACGTCGATCCAGGTGGTGGCGGGGTCGAGCAGGCTCACCCCGGTGCGCATCCACGCCTCGTTGATCCGGTCGCGCAGCAGCCGCCGCAGCGTGGCCAGCTCCACCCGGTCGTTGCAGCCCAACGTCTCGACGTGGTCCACGGCGACGTGCACCGCCACCGGCTCACCGGCGGAACGAAGCAGGCCGAAGACGTCGGTCAGGTACTCCTCGCCCTGGTCGTTGTCGGTGGAGAGCTTGCCCAGCGCCTCGCGCAGCCGCACCGCGTCGAACGCGTAGATGCCGGCGTTGATCTCCCGGATCGCGCGCTGCGTCGGGTCGGCGTCGCGTTCCTCGACGATCTGCTCCAGGCGCCCGTCGGCGTCCCTGACGATCCGCCCGAGGCCGGTCGGGTCGGGCACCTCGGCGGCCAGCACCGTGGCCGCCGCGGCGGCCTCCTCGTGCGCGGTCACCAGCGCGCCCACCGTCTCCGGCCGCAGCAGGGGCACGTCACCGTTGATCACCACGACGGTGCCGGCACCTTCCGGTACGGCCTCCAGCGCGATCCGTACGGCATGCCCGGTGCCGAGCTGCTCGGCCTGGAGCACCGGAGTGGCGTCCGGGGCGATCTCGGACAGGTGCGCCCGCACCTGGTCGGCGCCGTGCCCCACCACGACGACGGTGCGGTCAGCGCCCAACGGGGCGGCGGCGCTCAGCACGTGACCGAGGAGCGTCCGGCCGAGCAGGGGGTGCAGCACCTTGGGCAGTGTCGACTTCATCCGCTTGCCCTCACCGGCGGCAAGCACGACGACGGTACGGAGGTGGGGCTGGGGCACGACGTGGCTCCCGTCGGGACGGCGGACACTCTCGCGGCCATGCTAGCCGCGAGGCCCGGCACGTTTCCCTCTTACCCCCACCGGGCCCCAAAACGGACGCAGGTGGGCAGCTCGGCCGCCAGGGTTCGAACCTGAAATACGGGTACCAAAGACCCGGGTGTTGCCAATTACACCACGGCCGATCACCGACGCGAGCACGTCGCACGAGGGATGGACACCTCGCCGCTACACCTTAGCGCCCCGGCCGTCGGGCGCCAGCGCTCATCCCACCGCACGGCGAGCGGTCGATGCCGTGAACGGTCCAGGGAGTGGTCGGCCCGCACCTCGGCCACCCTCGGACCGGGTTGGTCGGGTCTCCGCGACCGGACCGTTTGACCTGCGACTTCATACAGTTACGCGAAGGCGATTTCAAACTTCCAGATGCGATCTACGGTGCCGTAAGTTACGGTGACGTAGGCGTAACTTAGTGATCGTTACCATCCCCCTGCGAGGTCCCATGTCCACTGCTGTACTCGATCCCAACACCGCCGGATCCGGCCCCAAGCCGCTCACCGACGGCAGCCAGTCCCCCGGCATCCTGGCCGCCCTCTGGGCTTTCGTGGTGATCCCCTTCGTCGCTCTGCTGGTCGCCGTTCCGGTGGCGTGGGGCGGCTGGCTCGGCTGGACCGACGTGATCATCGGCCTCGTCTGGTACGTCGTCTCCGGGCTCGGCATCACCGTCGGCTTCCACCGCTACTTCACGCACGGCTCGTTCAAGGCCAAGCGGTGGCTGCGGGTGACTCTGGCGGTCGCGGGTTCGCTGGCGGTACAGGGCGAGATCATTCAGTGGGTCGCCGACCATCGGCGCCACCACGCGTTCTCCGACCTGGAGGGTGACCCGCACTCGCCGTGGCGCTTCGGCACCAGCTTCTGGGCGTTGACCCGGGGCCTGTTCCACGCACACGTGGGCTGGCTCTTCCGCCGGGAGCTGTCCAACCGCGCGCGTTTCGCACCGGACCTCATCGCCGACCGGGACATCAGCCGGGTCGACCGACTCTTCCCCGCGCTGGTGGCCATCTCGCTGCTCGGCCCGGCGCTGATCGGCGGCCTGGTGACCTGGTCCTGGCAGGGCGCGCTGACCGCGTTCTTCTGGGCCGGGCTGGTCCGCATCGGCCTCCTGCACCACGTCACCTGGGCGATCAACTCGGTGTGCCACGTCTACGGTGAGCGTCCTTTCGCGATGCGCCAGGGTGACCGCGCGTCGAACTTCTGGCCGCTGGCGATCCTGTCGTTCGGCGAGAGCTGGCACAACCTGCACCACGCCGACCCGACCAGCGCCCGGCACGGCGTGTTGCGCGGTCAGGTGGACATCTCCGCCCGGGTGATCTGGTTGTTCGAGAAGACCGGCGCGGCAACACAGGTGCGCTGGCCAAAGCCCGAGCGCCTCGCGGCCAAGCTGGTGAAGCCGGTCGCACCCCGCTGAAACCGGGCGGTGCACGAGGATGCCGCCTGGCAGGATGGCCGGGTGACCGAGCCATGCGGGGGCACCAGGCGGCTCGGCCGGCGGGAGCCGAGCCCGATCCGGGTACGGTCGAACGGCGTGTCAGGGCGGTCGAACCGCCCGACAGTTAGGCGACGACGTGAACGGGCACAGCGGAGGAACCATTCCACGGCAGGGCGTCACCGAGCGCCAGCGAGGCGGCGACATGCCTGAGGTCAGCGACGAGCCGGCGGCAGCTGTCGGCGGCCGACGGACGACGCCGACGGCGGCACCGAAAGCCAAACCTCCCTCCCGGATCCGCATGTCGGCGGCCCAACGCCGGGAGCAGTTGATCGCGACCGGCCGGCAACTCTTCGCGGAACGCGGTTTCGACGCCACCTCCATCGAGGAGGTGGCGGCCCGCGCCAAGGTCTCCAAGCCGGTGGTGTACGAGCACTTCGGTGGCAAGGAAGGGCTCTACGCGGTGGTGGTGGACCGGGAGGTCCGGGCCCTGCTCGACCGGATCACCACGGCGTTGACCGCCGGGCATCCGCGGGAGCTCCTGGAACAGGCGGCGCTCGCCCTGCTGACCTACATCGAGGAGGAGACCAGCGGTTTCCGGGTGCTGGTCCGCGAGTCGCCGCTGATGTCCGGCACGGCCACCTTCAGCAGCGTCATGAACGACGTGGCGCACCAGGTCGAGCACATCCTGGGCGCCGAGTACAAGAGCCGCGGGTACGACCCGAAGCTCGCCGAGTTGTACTCGCAGGCGCTTGTCGGCATGGTGGCGTTGACCGGTCGCTGGTGGTTGGAGGTGCGTAAGCCGCGCAAGGAGACGGTGGCGGCGCACCTCGTCAACCTGGCCTGGAACGGGTTGTCGCACCTGGAGGCCAAGCCGACGCTGATCACCGCGCGGCGCAACTGACCCCGATCAGCGGCGGTGCACGTCGGCCACCGGGTGCTTACGGTGCTCCAACTCCGCCTCGGCGGATTCCGGTGGGCCGACCTTGTCGTAGAGGCCGGTGCCGAGCAGGATCAGGCCGAACAGCATCGACACGATCACTGTCGACATCGAGAAGTTGAGAAAGTTCCCTCCGGTCTGCAGCACCGACATCATCAGGATGCTGGTCACCAGGAACACCACGCCCGCCGTGAGGTTCATGTAGTGGCCGAGGTTGGTACGCCGCGAGGCCCCGATGATCAGGACGACCCCGAAGATCACCGAGGCCAGCGAGAAGGCCAGGTTGGTCCGGAGCCCGAGGGCCCAGGTGCTGTTACGAGCGAAGAGCGGGTCCCCGATCGTCTCGGCGACGCCCCACACGCCGAAGACCAGGATGTAGACGCCGATCAGCCCGGAGAGGACCCGGTAGAGCGGCCGTGCCGGATGGTTGACCGGAAAATGCGGCATACCCAGACCCCCTGAAGTGACCGTTTCAGGGGAATTGTCGCCCAGGGTCCAGTCAACTGTCCGAGAAAGCCACAAAGCCGGAAGGGGTCCGCCGAAAGGCTGGACCAGGTCAGGTTTTCCGCCGGAGCCCGAGCTGCGCAGGGATCAAGCGTCTACCTCGCTCGGATCCGCCGGGTCCTGACCGCCGCCGGGGCTTCGGACGCGCTGGTCCGCCGCTCCGGTGGGTACCTGCTGGACCTGCCGC
>NZ_JBEZEH010000056.1:0-32138 GCF_040648775.1 Micromonospora sp. NPDC049089 | reverse complement strand
GGGGTGGGGCCCCCAGCGGACCACCCAGTCTGCCCTCCGGACCCGCCCCGACGCCGTCGGCAGGGGTCCGGCGGCGGGTCAGGCGATGGTCGCCAGGGCGGCGCGGACCCGCTCCACCACGGCCTTGACCGCCGGTTCGGTCAGATCGACGTACGTGGGCAGGTTGATGCCACGTCGACTCAGGTCCTCGGTCACCGGACAGTCCGCGTCGGGATCACGATGCGCCGGTAGGTCCGGGATCGGCACGAAGAACGGTCTGGTCTCCACGCCGAGCCGGGCGAGTGCCCGCGCCAGGGCGTCCCGGGACGTCGCGTCCCCCTCGGCCCCGACGAGGAAGGCCGCCATCCACGGCGCGCGGCGAACTCCGGCGGCCACCGGCTGCGCCGACAGCGCCGGCTCGTCGGCCAACTGCTCCTCGTAACCGGCGATCACCCGGTCCCGGTGGGCGATGATCTCGTCGGCCCGCTCCAGTTGGGCGCAGAGCACCGCGGCGCACAGGTTCGTCATCCGGTAGTTGTAGCCCAGCACCGGGAAGTAGTACCGCCGTTGCGGGTCCATGCCCTGGTTACGCAGCAGACGCATCCGCTCGGCCAGGGCCGCGTCGGAGGTGGTCACGCAGCCGCCCTCGCCGGAGGTGAGCACCTTGTTGCCGAAGAACGAGAAGGTGGTGACGTCGGCGAGCGAGCCGGTGGGGCGCCCGTCGACGGTGGCGCCGAACGACTCCGCCGCGTCGGCGACCAGGAGCAGGCCGTGCCGGTCGCAGAGATGGCGCAGGGCTGTGTAGTCGGCCGGGTGCCCGTACAGGTCGACCGCGATGACCGCCCGGGTACGCGGCCCGATCGCGGCGCGTACCGCTGCCGGGTCGACACACCAACTCTCCGGCAGGACGTCCACGCAGACGGCACGCGCGCCGCAGTACGCGACAGCGTTGGCCGTCGCCACGTAGGTCAACGCGGGGACGATCACCTCGTCCCCCGGCCCGATGCCGGCCGCCGCGAGGACCAGGTGCAGCGCGACGGTGCCGTTGCTGGTTGTCAGGGCGGTGTCGGCGGCGCACCGTCGGGCGAAACGTTCCTCGAAGTTGCGCAGGTACGGGCCCTGTGAGGAGATCCACCCGCTCCGCAGCGCGTCGACCACGTACCGCTCCTCCAAGGTGGAGAGGCTCGGTCGGGCCACCGGATAGGTGTCGTCCGCGATGCTCATGTTCCGTCCCCTCCGCCGGCCGCGGTGTCGTTCGCGGCGGCCGTGACGAAGGGAGACCGTGGCACCGGGCCCGATCCACCCCGCGCCGCCCAGCCCAGGACGTCCAGGTAGTCGCGGCCGGTGGCCGCCCAGGTGCGACCGGCCAGCCGGCCGTTCGCCCGTCGGGAGGCGGCGGCGTAGCGCTCCCGGTCGTCGAGCAGGTGCCGCACCGCGTCGGCCAGGGATCGCGGATCCCGCGCCTCGAAGACCGCGGCCTCGGCGCGGTTGAACTCCAGTTGGTCGCGCAACGGCTCGACGTCGGCGCAGGCGACCGGGAGACCCCAGGTGAACGCTTCCAGCATCGCGCCGCTGGCGGCCTCCCAGAGTGAGGGTACGACCACCGCGTCGGCTCGGGCGTAGATGGCGTTCAGCTCGTCCAGGCTGACGAAGCCGGGGAAGGAGACCCGGCCGCGCAGGTCGGGTTGCGCGGCGCGGGCCAGCAGCCGGCTCGCCTCGGGCTCGACCAGCGGCCCCGGGCAGATGAGGCGGCAGTCCGGCAGCAGCGCCATCGCCTCCAGCAGGGTCGCGTGGTTCTTGTGTTCCGCGGTGGACGACGGGTAGACCAGCAGCCCCGGTTCGGGCCGCGCGTGCGCGCGCTCCGGTGCGGGTTGGAACGCCGGGGTCGGGATGAGCACGGTCCGCTCCGCGGCCTCCGGGAAGAGGCGCAGGGTCTCCCGGTACGGATGGGGCCAGGTGACCACGATCGCCGCCGCGCGGGCCACGTTCTCCCGGATCACCGCCGCGAAGCCGGGGGCGTGGAACTCGGCCCCCAGGTGGCGCAGGTCGTGCAGGACGACGACCGATCTGGCCGATCCGATCGGTGCAGAGTGGACCGGGGACAGGGTGACGTCGGTGTCGGCGTGCCGTACGACGGACCGTTGCCGGACCGCGTTGACGGCCGTGCGAACCGTGCGGGAGTTGCGCATCACCCTCGGCGTCCACCGGCGCAGCAGTTGGCCGGTGGGGTTGTCGGAGCGGAGCGGCTGCGCCACCTCGGTCCAGCCGATCCGCGCGTCGGGCACCTGCTGCCGCCACTGGGGCAGCGTGCCCCGCAGGACGTTCACCCGCAGCTCGCAGGAGTCGTCGGTGGCCATGCCGGTCAACAGGCCGTAGGTGAAGGCTTCGAGCCCCGCGGCGTGACCGGGACGGATGGCTGCGGCGTCGACCGCGACCCTCACCGGTCCACCCGGATCAGTCGACCCATCCGCTCGTCCTCGAGGAGCTGCCGGTCAGCGTCGACCATGACCCGGACCAGGTCGCTGAAGAGCGTCTTCGGCGCCCACCCCAGGGTGCGTCGGGCTTTCGAGTAGTCGCCGATGAGAGCGTCGACCTCCGCCGGGCGGAAGTAGGCCGGGTCCAGCTCCACGTACTGCTGCCACTCCAACCCGACCCGGTCGAACGCGGCTTCGACGAACTCGCGCACGGTGTGACCCTCGCCGGTGGCGATCACGTAGTCGTCCGGGGTGTCCTGCTGGAGAGCGAGCCACATCGCCTCGACGTACTCCGGCGCGTAGCCCCAGTCCCGAACGGCGTCGAGGTTGCCCAGGTATAGCTTGTCCTGGATGCCGGCCTCGATCCTGGCCACCGCACGGGTGATCTTGCGGGTCACGAAGTTCTCACCCCGGCGCGGGCTCTCGTGGTTGAACAGGATGCCGTTGGCGCAGAACATGTTCCAGGACTCGCGGTAGTTCACCGCCGACCAGAAGGCGTACACCTTGGCGCACGCGTACGGGCTGCGCGGGTGGAACGGGGTCTCCTCGCGTTGCGGGGGTGGGGTCGAGCCGAACATCTCCGACGAGGACGCCTGGTAGAACCGGCAGCCGACGTCGGCGGACCGGGCCGCCTCCATCATGCGCAGCGCCCCGAGCCCGGTGACGTCCGCCGTGTAGCCGGGGATGTCGAAGGACACCCGGACGTGGCTCTGCGCGCCCAGGTTGTAGATCTCGTGGGGGCGGATGTCCCGAATCAGCGCGGTCAGTGAGGCCGGGTCGGACAGGTCGCTGTAGTGGAGGAAGAGGCGGGCGTCGCCGCTGCGCGGATGGACGTCGACGTGGTCGATCCGCTCGGTGTTGAAAGAGGACGACCGCCGTTTGATGCCGTGCACCGTGTATCCCTTGTCGAGCAGGAACTCTGACAGGTAACTGCCGTCCTGACCGGTGATGCCGGATATGAGTGCCGTTCGTGACATGAAGTCCCTCTCCGCTGGGCCAATTTTCCCCCGCGGTTCCTTATATCGCTCTCGGGCACACCGCTTCTGAGGTTTCATGAATCTGGCGGAATTTATTCTGCGCCGTCCATTTGAGAAGGTGACTCAGTCACGGATCGGGCATCCACTCGTTGAGTCAATCGATCCCGTGGCGCAATCGAGGAGCGAGGATGGCCGGCGAACCCACCCCCGCGGCGGACACCCGAGAAACACTGGCGACTGTCGACAAGAACAAATTCCACGTCCTTGTCACGGCCGGCTATTTCGCTCCTGGCTGGCGTGCCGGAGGGCCTGTCCGGTCCATTTCCGAAGTGCTCGCCCTGGCCAGTGACGATATTGAGACATCCATGCTGACCCGCGATCGTGATCTCGGATGCCGCGCCCCCTATCCAGGCCTCTCCGGCCGCTGGGCCCGGGTCGGCCGGACCAACGTCTTCTATCTCGGCGTACGTCGGCCGGGGCAGTGGCGGTTGCTCTGGCGCTCGCTGCGCGCCGGCCGTTTCGATCTGCTGTACGTCAACAGCGTCTGGTCGACGTTCTCCATCCTGCCCATGGCCGCGGCCCGACTCGGTCTGCTGCGGGTGGGCCGAATCCTGGTCGCGCCCCGGGGTGAGTTCGGCGAGGCCGCCCTTCGGGTGCACCGATTCCGTAAGCGGATCTTCCTGACCGCCTGGCGCTGGATGCTGCTCGACCGTCGGGTGCTGTGGCACGCCACCACACCTGTCGAGGCAAACGACATCCGGCGGGTGCTGCCGCGGGCGCGGATCGGCGTCGTCGCGGTCAGCCGGGGTCCCGAGCCGCAGGAGACGCCGGTCGAGATACCCGCGACCCACCACGCGCGGCTGGTCTTCATCGGGCGGATCTCGCCCATGAAGAACCTCGACCTGGTGCTGGCCGCGCTCGCCTTCGTGCCGGTGCCGGTGCGGCTGGACATCTACGGCCCGGTGGAGGACCAGGCGTACTGGCGACGCTGCCGGGAGCACCTGGCCGAGCTGCCCGACTGGGTCGCCGTCAGCTACCGGGGTGAACTGCTGCCCGAGCAGGTCCGGGCGACCTTCTCCCGCTACGACGCCTTCGTCATGCCGACCCAGGGGGAGAACTACGGTAACGCCATCGCAGAGAGCCTCTCCGCGTGCTGCCCGGTGCTCTGCTCTGACCGGACACCGTGGACGGCGGTGCTGCGCGACGGCGGCGGGCTGGTCCTCACCGAGCTGACCGCGGCGGCACTGGGCGCCCTTGTCACTCAGGTGGCGACCAGCACCCCCAAGCAGCGGCACGCGGCGCGGGTCGAGGCGGGAGCCGCGTACCGCCGTTGGCGGGCGAGCAGGGCTCCGATCAGCGTCCTCGACCAGGCGTGGCGGGTGATTCGCGATCCCGCGTACCGGGAGCCCCACCCACTTCCCGCCCAGCGGGCCGAATCCGCACATCTGCCACCAGGAGGCGTCAAGTGACCCACGTGATGACCGTCGTCGGAACCCGGCCGGAGATCATCCGGTTGGCCCGGGTGATCGACTCACTGGATCGGACCGTGGAGCACACGTTGGTGCACACGGGGCAGAACTGGGACCCCTCGCTCTCCGATGTCTTCTTCAGCGAGTTGGGGGTCCGCGCTCCGGATCTCTTCCTGCGGGCCGACACCCGGTCGCTCGGCAGCCTCCTCGGCGCCGTCCTGGTCGGTACGGAGAGGGCGATCACCGAGTTGCGCCCGGACGCGCTGCTGGTGCTCGGTGACACGAACAGCGCGATCTCGGCACTGATGGCCCGTCGGATGAACGTGCCGGTCTACCACATGGAGGCCGGCAACCGCTGCTTCGACCTGAACGTGCCGGAGGAGACGAACCGCTGCATGGTGGACCACATCGCCGACTTCAACCTGGTCTATTCGGAGCACGCCCGGCGCAACCTGCTCGCCGAAGGGCTGCACCCGCGCCGCATCCTGCACACCGGCTCACCGATGCGCGAGGTGCTCGACCACTACCGGCGGCAGATCGACGGATCCACCGTGCTGGCCCAGCTTGAACTCGAACCGGGCGGCTACTTCGTTGTCAGCGCGCACCGGCAGGAGAACGTCGACCACCCGGACCGGCTCCGTCGGCTGCTGGAGTGCCTGCGGGCGGTCCGCGACGAGTGGCGGCTACCGCTGCTGGTCTCCACGCATCCGCGTACCCGCAAGCGGTTGGAGGCGCTCGCGGGCGACGGCCTGCACCTCGACGGCGTGGCCTTCCACGAGCCGTTCGGCTTCTTCGACTACGTGACGCTGCAACGGCATGCCCGGTGCACCCTCTCCGACAGCGGCACCGTCAGCGAGGAGGCCGCGATTCTCGGATTCCCGGCGGTGACCCTGCGCGAATCCATCGAGCGTCCCGAGGCGCTGGACAGCGGGGCGATCGTGATGACCGGCCTGGAACCCGACGGGGTCGTCGAGGCCATCCGGGTGGTGGTCGCGCAGGTGGCCGACGGCTCGGTCGCCTGCCCGCTCGACTACCAGGTTCCCGACACGTCACGCCGGGTGGTCGACTTCATCCTGTCGACCGTGCGCCGCCATCACGACTGGGCGGGCATTCGCCGGTGACCGGTCCATGGGCCGGGCCGGAACACCCGTGACCACGACTTCCGGGGCGACATCGCGCGTCACGCAGGCACCCGCGCCCACAGTGGCGTCCCGGCCAACGGTCAGCTTCGGCAGGATCGCGGCCGTGGTGCCCACCAGGACGCCGTCCCCCAGCCGGCAGTACCCGGAAACCGCAGCGAGCGGATTGACCGAGACATAGTCCCCGAGCACGGTGTCGTGCCCCACCGTGCAGTTCTGGTTGAGGTGCACGTGGCGCCCCAACAGCACGTTCGTCGTCACCCGGGCGCCGCCGGCGGCGAACAGTCCCTGCTGGTAGACGCAGTCGGGGCCGATCTCGGCGGCCGGGTGCAGCACCGTGGCCGCCGGTAGGCCGTACTCGGCGATGGCCTGGTCGGTCTCGCGGCGCAACCTCGGATGCCCGACGCCGAGCGCCACATGGGTGCTTACCGGTTGGGCTGCCAGCCATCGGGTCGGGCCGAGGAAGGCAACGCCGAGGCGGTGGACCGACTCGACGTGGAGCTCGGTGGGGTAGTCGTCGACGAAGCCCAGAACCCGCCAGGGTGGCGCATTGTCCGAAATGGTGTTCAGCAGCCGAATGACCCCATATACCTCACGGCCCATCCCACCCGCGCCTACGATCACTACGTCGGTCGTCAACCGCGGCTCCCTCGGCTACGGAGAACGCTGGCCGCTCTCCGTCATCTGAACCGGTTACCGGTGCCGATGGTGACGGGTGAGTGCCGGTGCCGACGCCGGGTCAGCAGTCTGGAAGGTGAACCGAAGGTGAACGAGCTGGCAAGGACGCGTCTGCCCGGCAGCGCCGGGACAGCCAGGGGGGCAACGCGATCCGCGACCACGGCGGCTTACCGGGTGCTCGCCACCGCTCGCGTTTTCGAGCCGGGCTTTCGTGGCGGCGGCCCGATCCGCTCCCTGCGGTTCATCCTGGACACCCTGCCGGATGACCTCGACGTCACCCTGATCACCGGAGACCGGGACCTCTGCTCGCCCAAACCCTACCCGGGCCTGTCCGGGCGGCTGGTGCGGCGCGACGAGCGCTGCACCGTTTTCTACCTCGGCCCGTTCGCGCTGCGGCACTGGGTCCGACTGGCTCGGCACATCCGGTCCCGCCCGGTCGACCTGATCTACGTCAACAGCCTCTGGTCCCTCTTCTCGGTGCTGCCGATTCTGGCAGTGGCGCTGCGACTGGTGCGCGTCCGCGCGATCATGCTGGCCCCGCGCGGCGAGCTCTCGCCCGGCGCGCTCGCCATCAAGGCGCGCAAGAAGCGGCTCTTCCTGGCGGTCTGGGCCCCGCTGCTGCGTCGGCTCGACGTGCGCTGGCAGGCGTGCAGTGGGCTGGAGAAGAACCAGATCCGCGCCGTCCTGCCGTGGGCGCAGATCATGGTGAACGGCAACGAGTGCCCGATCCCGGAACAGCCGGCACCCCCGGCCGTCGCTCACGACGGGCCGTTGCGGTTGGTGTTCGTCGGCCGGATCTCCCCGATGAAGAACCTCACCAGGGCGTTGGAGGCGGTCGCCGGCGCGACCCGCCCGCTGGAGTTCGACATCTACGGTCCGCGGGAGGACGAGCAGTACTGGGCGGGTTGCCGACGCCTCATCGACGCGATGCCCGACCACGTCCGGGTCCGCTACCTCGGGGAACTCAAGGCGGACGAGGTGATGGCGACGTTCGGCCGATACGACGCCTTTCTCTTCCCGACGCTTGGCGAGAACTACGGACACGTCATCCTGGAAAGTCTCGCGTCCGGTTGCCCGGTGGTCTGCTCCGACGCGACGCCATTCAGCGACCTGATCGCCACCGGCGGGGGAGCGGTGGTCCGACCCGCGACCGCTGCCGCGCTGAGTGAGACCCTCGACCGGCTGGCCAACCGGTCAGCCCGGGAGCGCGCCGAGGCGAAGGAGATCGCCGGCCGGCGCTACCGACTCTGGCGACAACAGGTCCGGGAACTCAACGTGCTGGACCACGCCCGGCAGTTCTGCGCCTGATCCGGCTGGGCGCGACCGCGTCACTCGGGCTGGAGCTGCGTCGTTGCAATGGCTGGGCCCGCGTTGCCGGGTCCGTCGTCCGCCACCCCGGTAGGCTCCGATGAGCGAGGACAGCACGTGCCCAAGCGCGTTCGTACGATGGTCCGACGAGTCCAGGACCACCTGGCCGCCACCCGTGACCCCGAGGCGTTCGCGCGGTCCCTGGGGGTGAACCTGACCGGTCGGGTCAGGTTCTACGGCATCAGCCGGGCGATGTTCGGCTCGGAGCCGTGGCTGATCACCATCGGAAACAACGTCTACATCACCTCCGAGGTGCAGTTCGTCACGCACGACGGCGGCACCCTGATCCTGCGCAAGGACCATCCCGACCTGGACTGGACCGCCCCGATCACGATCGGCGACGACGTTTACATCGGGATGCGGTCGATGATCCTGGCCGGGGTCACCATCGGAAACCGGTGTGTCATCGGGGCGGGCTCGATCGTCACACGCGACATCCCGGACAACACGGTGGCGGCCGGTGTCCCGGCCCGACCGCTGCGGACGACGGACGAGTACCTCGAACGGTTGCAGGCCAGGTCGCTGGGCATCGGGCACCTTCCCGTCCCGGAGAAGCACGCGGCGATGAAAAAGATCTACGGCGTGACCACAGTCTGACCCGTGCGCCGGGTCAGGCCCTCCGGTATGCGACCCGTGGTGGCGGCAGCTGGTGGACACCGGCGATGGTGATCGCCCCCAACGCGCCGGTCGTGCCGGTCACCTCGTAACCGAACCGGTCCCCGGTCATCGCGGCCGAACTGGTGCCGAGGTTGAGGGTGGTGCCGGCGCCGGCGCTGCTGGCCCGCAACGTGGGCGGGGTGAGGCCGCTCGTCTGCCACACGTGCCCGTACCAGTGCCAGCCGGCGGGCAGCACCACGGAGCCACTCAACACCGACTCCTGGACCCCGGTGGACGTGATTTCGACGCTGCCGAAGTCGGCGATCGGGCCGAGACCGGCGGGCCGGCCGGTGGCCGGATCGTGGGCGTACACGCCGTGCCTCAGCACCCCGGAGCCCGCGGCGGTCACCTCGACGCACACCCGGTCGACCGGGGTCGGCTCCGCCAGGTACACCGGATGCAGCAGCAGCACCTGGTAGGTGCCGGTGTAGGTGACCTGCTGGGTCGGGCCGGCGAGGGCCAGGAACCAACTGCCACGCGGGCACGTCGCGCCGGGCAGCGGCCCCACCCGCGCCGGGTCGGGTTCCGCGCGCCACATCCCGTACCCGGTGGGGACCGCCATGCTGTACGAGATCCCGCCGACGGCGACCCGGTCCGGCACGGTGAGGTTCGTCGGGCCGGCCGGGACCAGCAGCCGGTGGAACAGCTGCGGCGCCGCCATCTGGGCCTGGGCCACCGCTTCGACCCGCTCGATCATCACGAAGTCGCCTGTGGAGTCCGACACCACGATCTGGGTGGCCGCCGAGGGCGGTGCCAGGTAGCGCCGGTAGGCGGTTCCGGTCACTGATTCGCCGGCCTCCAGGGTGCGGCCCCACACCAACTGCGGGTAGTTCTTCTTCAGGCTGGAGGTGATGAACCAGCCCTTGGCCGTGGTGTGCCGGGCCCGGATCTCGGGCACGCCGTCGGCGACCGGCAGCAGCCCCACGGCGATGCCCCACTGCTGGATCTGGCCGCTGTTGAGCACCCACTGGGTCATGCTGCTCGCCGGCATCAGCCGGTTCGTCAGGGTCGCCGGGGTGAAGTCGGTGAGGGCCGCGAGCGAATCGATGTTGGCCCACACCGACCAGTTCAGGCCGCCGGCCGCGTCCACGTTCGGCATGAACTGCCGGCGGGTGCCGCCGGCGACCGGGGTCAACGGACCGCACTGGGTCACCCCGGCGTTCAGTGTGAACCGCTCCAGCGCGGCCACCGTCTGCCCGACCAGCAGGCCGCCCTGCGACCAGCGGTAGACGTTCGAGATGCGGCACAGGGACTGGATCCGCGACATGATCGTGCTGATGGGTGTGCCGATGTTCGCCCGTGCGGTGTCGATCATCCCCCGGTAGGACGGGATCAGGTACGACTCGCGGATCGTCAGCTCCTGCCCCGTGAACCGGCCGTCCGGCACCGGTCGCCCGTCGAGTTCGACAGTCACCGTGTGGGAGTGGGTGGCCGGGCGGATCTGCACGTCGGGCGTCAGACCCGTGATCGGCACTGTCGCAGTGTGTGTCGCCCCCGAGAGGTGGGTGAGCGGCGCGCCCGGCTTGACCCGGGCGCCCTGCGCGATGCCGTCGACGATCGTGTACGGGTTGCCGAACAGCAGGCTGTCCGCGTTGGTGATGGCCAGCAGGGTGAAGGTGCGCGTCCCGTCGGTCCACTGCGAGCCCACGTCGACGGTCGTCTTGCCGTGGTTGGCGACGACGATCTGGTTGCCGACGTTGTAGCCGTGGTTGCCGCCGACGTACGACCAGCCGGTATTGATCGGGCAGTTGTCGTCGGAGGTGTCGTGGATCTTCGTCCCGACGGCGGACATGACTGGCCACACCTGGGCGTCGGTAGCGGTGGAGGGGACCAGGGTGACCTGGGGGAGACCGGAGTGCCACATACCGACCATCGCCTCGGCGTACGCGAGGTTGGCCGGCATGACGAGGTCCCGAGTGCTGTCGAAGCGCGACCTCACGGACATCAGGGCGTTGGACCGGTAGACGATCAGCTCGGGCATGGTCGGAACCTCCACCTCGATTGCAGTGACGACGACACCTCACTGTGCGCCGTCGGGGCGAAGCTGGTCGTTGTCGGTCAGCACCCGGACAGGGTGAAATTCCTGCTGTCGCCGTCACGCGGGCCGGGTTCACTCGATGAACAGGTGTTCTGGCGTTCACGGGGGGTTTCATGCGCATTCTGATCACCGGCGGAGCCGGTTTCATCGGGTCCAATCTGGCCCGCGCGGCGATGGTCGAGCCCACAATCGGTGGGGTCACCGTCCTCGACGACTTCTCGGTCGGGCTGCGGGCCAACCTCGACGGTCTGGACGTCGAGCTGATCGAGGGCTCAATCCTGGACCCGGCCGCCCTCGACGAGGCGATGGCGGGCCGCGAGGCGGTGGTCCATCTGGCCGCGCTGCCCAGCGTCCCGCGCTCGCTGAGCGACCCGTTGGCGTCCCACCACGCGAACGCGACAGGCACCCTCATGGTGTTGGAGGCGGCGCGACGACAGGGGGTCGCGCACGTCCTCGTCGCGTCCTCCTCGTCGGTGTACGGCATGAATCCGGCCCTGCCCAAGGCCGAGCTGACCTGGACCCGCCCGATGAGCCCGTACGCGGCCAGCAAGCTCGCCACCGAGGCGTACGCCCTGGCCCACCAGGCGTCGTTCGGGCTGCCGACGATGGCCTTCCGCTTCTTCAACGTGTTCGGCCCGGGGCAGCGACACGACCACGCGTACGCGGCTGTCATCCCCCGCTTCGTGCACGCCGCCCTGCGCGACGAACCCGTGGTGGTGCACGGCGATGGGACACAGTCGCGCGACTTCACCTACGTCGGCACGGTCTGCGACGTCATCCTCGACGCACTCCGCCGCCGGGTACATCACCCGCATCCGGTGAACCTGGCCTTCGGCGCCCGGGCCAGCCTGCTGCGGGTCCTCGACGAGCTCGAGTGGTTGTGCGGCAGACCGATCGCCCGCGAGTACGCGCCGCCGCGTACCGGCGACGTCGCG
Organism: Micromonospora sp. NPDC049089; assembly: GCF_040648775.1. Lineage (NCBI taxonomy): Bacteria > Bacillati > Actinomycetota > Actinomycetes > Micromonosporales > Micromonosporaceae > Micromonospora > Micromonospora sp. NPDC049089. The sequence continues at coordinate 20,424 of NZ_JBEZEH010000056.1, read as the reverse complement.
CACTCCCTGGCCGACAACGCCACGCTGCGGCACCTGTTCCCGGACGTCGCGCCCGTCGCCCGTGCGGAGGGCCTGCGCGCGACAGTCGAGTGGATGGCCGGTCGGCTGGACGCCGAGCGTGCCGTAGTCGCCGCACCTCGGTGACTCGGGCAGCGAGTCGGGCCGCACCGGAGCCGCTGGCTCCGGTGGCGGCGGGGCCGGCCGCCGCCACCACCGTCGCGCCCGCCGCGCCGACTTCGGCGGCGTCGAAGGACCGGGACCGCACGGTCACGGTGGGCATCGCCGCCGCGATGGTGGCGAAGGGTATCGGCCTGGCCGCCCCCCTGGTCATCACCCCGGCGTGTTTCCGGTTCCTCGGCGACCAACGGTACGGCCTGTGGATGGCGGTCACCGCCCTCACCGGGATGGCGTGGTTCGCCGATCTGGGGCTGGGAAACGGGCTGCTCACCCGGCTCAGTCACCTGGCCGACGACCCCCGGCAGCAGGCCCGGGAGATCTCCAGCGCCGTCGCCACCCTCGGCGTGGTCGCGGTCGCGCTGCTGGCGGGTCTCGTGCTCGTCGTACCCGTGGTGCCCTGGGCCGCACTGTTCAACGTCAGCGACCCGGGTGTCGCCGCAGAGGCGTCCGCCCTGATCCTGCTCTGCTTCGGCGCCTTCGTGGTCAACATTCCGCTCTCGCTGATCCAGCGGATCCAGTATGCCCGGGGCCAGGTGGTGCAGAGCAACATCTGGCAGTCGGCCGGGGCTCTGGCGGCCATGGCTGCCGTGCTCGCCGCCATCGCCGCCGGGTGGCGACCACTGGCGGTCATCGCCTGCGCGGTGCTGGCCGTGCCGGTGACCAACCTGCTGAACTGCGTGACGTACTTCTGGTTGCAGGATCGCGGACCGCGACCGGGCCCGAAGCTCGTGCACCGGGCCACCGCTGTCGGTCTGCTCCGGTTGGGTCTGCGGTTCTTCGCGCTCACCACGATGTCGGCGATCGCGCTGAACGTCGACAGCCCGCTTGTCGCGAACGTCCTCGGGCCCACCGCGGCCGCGCACTACGCGGTGGTGGGGAAGCTGTTCGGCGTCCTCTCGATCTTCGTCGGTCTGGTCGGTATGACGGTCTGGCCGGTGAACGGCGCCGCTCTGGCGCGGGGCGAGGTGGCCTGGGTGCGTCGCAACACGCGGCGGATGGTGCTGCTCTACGGGGTGATCGTGGGGGCGGTCGGGGTGGTGCTGGTCGGCTACGGCCACCGGCTGATCGACCTGTGGGTGGGCGGCATCGATCGCACCGAGATTCCGGTCACCGTGCTGATCGGACTGGCGATCTGGTCCCTGCTGATCGCGGTCACCTCCCCGCTGATCCTGGTACAGAACAGCATCGGGCTGCTCCGGCCGCAGTTCGTCGGCTGGGCCACGTTCCTGCTACTGGCCACCGCGCTCAAGATCTGGGCGCTGCGGGAGTTCGGGCTCGCCGGCCTGCCGGCGGCGGCCTGCGTCGCGTACGTGCTCACCATGGGGCCGGCCGCGCTGGTGGGATACCGCCGGGCACTGAGCGGGGGAGCGCCGACGTGACCGGACAGTGCCGGGTGCTGCGGGTCGTCGGCGAGCTGAATTTCGGCGGCACCGAGATGCGGACCGCCGAACTGCTACCTCGTCTCTCCGCGGCCGGCGTCGAGGTGCACCTGGTGACGCTCAGCGACCGGATCGGTCCCGGCCCGCTGGCTGGTGTGATCAGCCGGCACGGCGGCACTGTCACCCCGATCCCGCTGGACCTCCGCTTCGCCACCCGCTTCCTGGGCCTGCTGCGTCGACTGCGACCGGACGTGGTGCACGTCGACTGCGCCAATTTCTCCGGGGTGTTGCTCGCGCTCGCCGCCCTGTGCGGTGTGCCCGTCCGCGTCGCCCACTTCCGGGGCGACGACAACCAGCACCGCAACCTGCGCCGACGCGTCTACCGCTGGGTCTGTAAACGGCTGTTGCGGATCTCCGCCACCGACATCCTCGGCGTCTCGCCCAGCTCGCTCACCTTCGCCTACGATCCGCTCTGGCGCGACGACCCCCGGTGCCAGGTGGTCCTCAACGGACTCGACCTGGACCGGCTGCGCCACCCCAGCCGCGACGACCTACGCGAGTTGATCGGCGCAGGCCCGGCCGAACTGGTCTGCGTCAGCGTCGGCAGGGCTTCGCCGGAGAAGCGGCGCTGGCTCCTGCCGCCGATCCTCGCCGAGCTGCGGGCCCGGGGCGTGGAGGCCCACGCCGTCCTCATCGGGCCGGGCGACGACGCCGACGACGAGCGCGTCCGGGTGGCGGCGGTCGCCGCCGGTCTCGCCGACCGGGTGCACCTGCTGGGCCCGCGCGACGACGTGGGCGGGCTGCTGAGCCAGGCCGACGTCGTCATCCACCCGTCCTGCCTGGAAGGGCTGCCCGGGGGCGTGCTGGAGCCCATCGCGTTGGGCATCGGCACAGTGGCCGCCGACCTGCCAGGGGTGCGCTTCATCGACGAGCACCTGCCCGGCGTGACCATCGTCGACACCGACGCCCCGCCGGGGCGGTGGGCGAGCGCGGTGTGCGCGGCGGCGTCGTACACCGGGCAGACCTCGGCCTCGGCGGCGTCGGAGCGGTTCGGGGGCAGCGTCTTCGCCATCGACACGGCGGCCGCCACCCACTTGACGATCTACCGACGGTGGGCGTCGGGCCGCCCGCACCACCCGGTGCCACCCCGGCCGCCGGCCCTCTCGACACGGGGAGAGAAATGAACGATCAGACAACCGTGATCGACCGGCAACCGCGCCGGGAGGCGGGTTCGACCGGGCGGGCCAACCGGCCCCGTCCGCTGCTGGTGGGCGCCTACGCCTTTCCGCACGGGGACGCCACCTCCAACCGCCTGTTGCAACTCGCCCGTTCCGCCGCGCCCGACGGCGCGCACACGCTGGTGGTCAACGACTGGCCCTGCGAGGTGGTCTTCCCGGCCGGGCAGCCAAGCGTGGCCGGCATCGACCTGGTCACGATGCGGATCCACGGTCGGCACCACCTCACCCGCGCGTCGGCCCGGCTGGCCCGACCGCTGCGCGTGCTGCGGGCCGTGCGCCGGGTCGGCGTGGGTCGCGGTGACGTGAGTGTCGTGTTGTTGCCGATGGCCCTGCTGACCCTCGGTAACTGGGCGACCCTGCGCCTCGTGCTGCGGTGCCCGGTCGTGGTGGACGCCAGCGAACGCCACGACCGACGGCAGTTCCGCCGCGGCTGGCTCACCCCGTACTTCGTCCGGCATCGCTGGTCGACGTTCCTGGCCACCCGGCTCGTCGGCCGGGCCACGGCGGTCTCCACCACGCTGGCCGACTACCTGACCGGCCATGGCCTGGACGTGCTCGTGGTGCCGCCGCAGGTGGACTGCGACGAGTTCCGGGCGCCCCAACCACCCCCGATCAGTGACGGTCTGCGCCTGCTCTACGCCGGCACCCCCGGGCGCAAGGACATGCTCGACGTGATCCTGCGGGGGCTCAGCCGGCTCGCTCCGGAGCACCAGCGGCGGGTCAGCCTCACCATTGCCGGTGTCAGCGCGCAGGACGCCGCCACCCATTCGGATCTGGACGTCGGGGTGCTGGACGCCGTCTCGGCGGACGTGCGGTTCCTCGGGCGCGTTCCGCGTGAGACCGTGCTGTCCCTGCTGTCGGAGTCGCACTTCTCGATGCTGGTCCGTCCCACCGGGGGGTACGCGGCCAACGGCTTTCCGTCCAAGGTGCCGGAGAGTCTCGCCGCTGGGTGCCCGGTACTGCTCAACCACACCAGTGACCTCGCCGCCTACGTTCACGACGGGGTCGAGGGGTTGGTGCTCGACGGCAACGGGCCGGACGATGTCCGGTCGGCGGTCGAGCGGGCGCTGCGGCTGCGCGACGAGGAGTGGACGGCGATGAGCGGGGCGGCCCGGTCGCGGGCCCGCGAGTCGTTCGACCACCGGGCCTGGCGGGACCGGGTGAGCGCCTTCGTGACGGCGGGCCGGGGCAACTGAGCCCGACACCCACCGGCCGGGGTTCGCGCAGTGCGCGGGCGCTAGCGCAGCAGGGCTGTGGGTCGGCGTGGCACGCCCTCGTCGAACACGCCGTCCCGCTGATGGCGTGCCTCCGCGTGGGGCGGGTTGGCGCGGGCCGTGGCCTCCCGGTCGGCGGGGTCCGGCCACTTCGGCAGGTGCAGCAGTGCGGCGGCGACCACGGTCCAGAACACGTACGGGTAGGTCTGGCCCGTGCCGAACATGGCCGACTCGGTGACCTGGATCAGTAGACCGGTGACGACGAGCCAGACCAGACCCGCGCCGGCCCGGCGTACCGGTGCCCGCAGGACGACCCGCCCCGCGGCCAGGAGCAGTAGCAGCAGCGGTATCACGGCGGCGAGCCCCAGCTCCAACAGCAGCTGCAGGTAGCTGTTGTGCACCACGCTGACGCCGGCGGTGCCGAAGAACTCGTCGGCGCCGGCCAGTTCGAACAGGTGGTTGCGCGACGCGTACCCGAAGCCCAGCGTGGGGCGGTTCTGCCACCACAGGTCGACGGTCGTCTGCCACATCTGGGTCCGCCCGTTGGACAGGTCGCCGCCGGTGGGGTCGGTGAAGCGCAGGACGAACTGGCGCATCCAGGGTGCGGCGAAGACGGTGGGCAGCATGTTGAGCAGGTGTGCCACCAGCAGCAGGGCGGTCACCCCCGCGGCCAGCCGCACCATCCGGCCGAGCCCGTAGCGCAGCACCAGCCAGAGCGCGCCGACGAGCACGGCGATCAGCGCGGTACGCGACTGGGACAGCAGCAGGCTGGCGGCGGACGGCACCATGCCGAGCAACACGACCTGCCGCCGGGACTGCCGGTAGACCGCCCAGCCCAACGGGATCGTCAGGGCGCAGACGATGCCGAGCATGTTCGGGTTGTTGTAGAGGCCCTGGAACCGCGTGACGCTGGAGGTCGCCGCGACGAGCGTGCCGTCGGCGAACCCGATGCCGAGACTGACCACGATGGACGCGGTGAGGACCAGGTAGACCACGCGCAGATCGGCCATCATGACCGCAGCATCGGGCCACCGACGCCGGACGAGCACGTGCACCAGGGCGGCCAGCAGCAGCAGCGCGACGCCCCGCTGGAGGGTCTCCATCGGGACCACCGACCAGGCGAAGCTCACCGTGGCTAGGCCGCCCATCGTCCAGAGCGCGGCGACGAACACGCGGGTCCAGACATCGGTGCGCGCCGGCGTGCGGCCGGGTAGGCAGAGCCCCCAGAGGACCAGGCCCGCGACCGCCGCGTACCGGGGATAGAAGCTGGCCTCGACCACCGCCGGCACATTCGACGAGGCGCACACCAGAAGGCCGATGGTCAGGGCCAGCATCCACCGCCAGCCGTCCACCCGCCGACTGAACGCGAGCAGCAGCACCAGCGCCACCAACCCGGTCGCGACCAGCGGGGCGGTGATGGCGGCGATGGTGGTGACCACCACGAGACACGTCGCGCCGACGAGCAGGCCCATTTGGCCCATTCGGTTTCCCACGTGAAGTCCTTTGAAGTCCGGCCGCAGGCGTTGCCGGCGGTCGTCGGGTGGACCGCTCTCAGCGAGGCACGTCCTGTAGACCCGGTTGGGTCGGTTCGACAGCCCAGCGGTCCCTGGCGGCGTGCATCGCCCGGATCATGTCCGGCCAGCTCGGTGGCCGGTAGCCGGTGGCCTGGGCGAGGGCGTCCGCGTTCATCGACCTGTCGCAGGTGAACTCGTCGTCCGGCATGATGTCGCCGGGCCACCCGTACACCTCGGCGATCAGGCGGAGCAGGTCGTACTTGGAGATCGGCTCGGCGGCCACGTGATAGAGCCCGGTCAGCCCCGCCTGGGGCAGGATCACCGTACGGAGCAGTCGGGCGAACTCGACTGTCGTCACGCCGCTGTAGATGGCCCGGGTGAAGCCGCGTACCTGCCCCCGCTGGGAGAGGAACCAGTCCACCAGCGAGCGGTTCGTGACCAGTTCGTGCCCGATGATCGACGTACGGAGGGTGAGCGCGGACACCCCGCGCGCCTCACCCAGGAGCTTGGACCGCCCGTACAGGTCGGGTGGGTCCGGCAGGTCGTCCTCGACGTAGCCGCCCCGCCGACCGGAGAAGACGCAGTCGGTGCTGACGTGGATCAGGCGGCTGCCGAGCTGCCCGCAGGCGTCGGCGAGCAGGTGGGGAAAGAGCGCGTTGAGGGTGACCGTCTGCACGGCGTCCTGCACGTCCGGTCGTTGTTTGATCACACCCACACAGTTGACCACGACGTCCGGTCGCAGGTCGTCGATGAGCTGCCTGACCTGGCCGAAGCGGGTCGCGTCGACGGCCGTGGTGATCCGGTCGAGCAGGCGCTGGGGGTACCACCCCGCGCGGTCCTCGATGCTCCGGGCGACACCGTGCACGTCGAGGTCCGGATCGTCGCTGAGCTCGCGGATGACCGCGTGACCGAGCATGCCGGTGACGCCGACGACGAGGACCCGTCGCGCCGGGCGCGGTTCCTCCGCGCCGGGGCCGCTGCGGCGGCGGGGGACCAGTTCCGGTCGCCGGCCACCGGTATGGGTGCTCATGCCGTTACGACCGCCGCCGCCGCGGCCTCGACCTGTGCCCGCACCTCGGGCAGCGTCAGCAGCAGCGCCTCGATCTCCGGTACGGACAGTCGCCGGGCGTTGTGCGAGTGGAAGTCGGCCATGTTGCCGCTCTCGACGTCGCCCTCCTCGAAGTAGAGGGAGTAGTTGAGGTCGCGGCTGTCCACCGGCACCCGGAGGAACTCGCCGAGATCCTCGACGTGGGCGAGCTCCTCGCGGCTGGCCAGGGTCTCGTACAGCTTCTCCCCGTGCCGGATGCCGAGCACGTTGAACTTCGCCGGGACCCGGAACAGGTTGCACAGCGCGGTGGCCAGATCGCCGATGGTGCAGGCGTCGGCCTTGCGAATGAAGACGTCACCCGGCTGGCCGTGCCGGAATGCGTGCTCGACCAGGTCGACCGACTGGGGCAGGGACATCAGGAAGCGGGTCATCGACGGCTCGGTGACCGTCGGCAGCCCGCCCCGCAGGATCTGCTCGATGAACAGCGGGATCACCGATCCGCGCGAGTACATGACGTTGCCGTAGCGCACGCAGCAGACCCGGGTACGAGCTTCGGGATTGTTGCGGGAGTGCGCCTGCGCGACCTTCTCCATGAGGGCCTTGGTCATGCCCATCGCGTTGACCGGATAGACGGCCTTGTCGGTGCTCAGCAGCACCAGCGCCTCGACGCCGACCCGCTCACAGGCGTCCACCACGTTCGCGCTGCCGAGCACATTGGTCCGTACGGCCTCCAGCGGAAAGAACTCGCACGAGGGGACCTGCTTGAGAGCCGCTGCGTGAAAGACGAACTCCATTCCCCGCGCGGCCTTGAGCACACTGTCGTAGTCCCGGACGTCACCGACGTAGTAGCGGACCCGGTCGTCGCCGAGGCGGTGCCGCATCGCGTCCTGTTTCGACTCGTCACGGCTGAGTACGCGCACCTCGGCCGCCCCGGCGTCGAGCAGTCGGGAGACCATCGTCTGGCCGAAGGATCCGGTGCCACCGGTGATCAGGAATCGCCGGTCCGAAAGCGAGGAAACCACATCTTCTCCTGCCTGTTTCCCGGGAGGCCATCCACGGGAATCGGATTCTCATCGAACGCGACCCTACGCGCGGATAAGTGGCACCGTGACCTCTTCCGCTAAACGGAATTGGAGTCGCGTTCGACTGTCCATGGCGGTCGTCGGCAAATATGCGAACAAGGCTCGGCGTTGCCGAAATAACCGTTCGGGCCGCGTTGTCGGCGCGCCGAAGTCGTTAGCGCTAAAGACGGAGTTGGCCTTCTGGAAAGGTGGTATGCGTACTCCATGCCAAAAGTTGCTCTCCACGCGGCGCACCCGCGCCCCGGTGCTTCCGACCTGACGACCGGTCGGGAAACACTTCGGGAAGGCACTGCGACACGGCGACCCTATGATCGTTGGAAGCGGCTTCTCGACGTCCTCGGCGCTCTTCTCGTTCTGGTGCTCGGCGCTCCCGTGCTGGCGCTGGTGGCACTGGTCGTGCTGGTGACGCACGGGCGTCCGGTGCTGTTCCGGCACACCCGCCCCGGGCTGCACGGCAAGCTGTTCGAGGTGGTCAAGTTCCGGACGATGCGCCATCCCGACCCGGACCGAGGGCTGGTGAGCGACGCGGATCGCCTGACCCGGGTGGGCCGCTGGTTGCGGGCCAGCAGCCTCGACGAGCTGCCGGAGTTCTGGAACGTGCTGCGGGGCGAGATGAGCGTGGTCGGTCCCCGCCCGCACCTCGTCCGCTACCTCAGCCTCTACAACCCGGAACAGGCCCGCCGGCACGACGTGCGGCCGGGCATCACCGGGCTGGCCCAGGTGCGTGGCCGCAACGCGCTGGACTGGGACGCGAAGTTCACCTACGACGTCGAGTACGTCGACCGCCGCTCGTTCCTGCTGGACCTGCGGATCGTCCTGGCCACCATATGGGTGGTGCTCAGCCGCCAGGGAATCTCCGCGCCGGGCGCGGCCACCTGGCACGAGTTCACCGGCAACGCGCCCTCGCAGGCGACCGCCGAACACGACGCCGCCCACCGGCGATGAACCGGGTCCTGCTCCTGGGCGCCGGTGGATTCCTCGGCCGACACATCCGGACGGCGCTGGCCGCCCACACCACCGTCCGGTCGATCACCCGCGCGGAGTGTGACCTGGTCCGGGTCGAGCTGCGGGACCTGACCGCGCTGGTCGCCCGGGAACGACCGGACGTGGTGGTGACGGCGGCCGGGCGGATCGTCGGCTCCGGGTACGACTTCGTGCAGGCGCACGTCGTCGCGACCGCGAAACTGATCGAGGCGGTGGCCGCCGCCGCCCCCGGAGCCCGCCTGATCCGGATCGGCTCGGCCGCTGAGTACGGCACCGTGCCGCACGGTCTCGCCGTCGACGAGGACTACCCGGGCACACCCGTCAGCGAGTACGGGCTCAGCCACCTGGCCGCCACCCGGCTGGCGGAACTGGCCGGTGGGGCCGGCCGCCTCGACACGATGGTGTTGCGGATCTTCAACCCGGTCGGGCCGGGAATGCCACCGGGGAACGTACTCACTCGGGTGACCGCGATGGTGAGGTCGGCGGTCGCCACCGGAATGGAGGAGATCGCCGTGGGCCTGCACGACACGTACCGGGACTTCGTCGACGTGCGGGACGTCGCCACGGCGGTCCTCGCGGCGGCGCGCTCCCGGCCGGGGCCCGCGCGGGTCTTCAACGTGGGCAGCGGAAAGGCGGTGGCGACGCGCGAGGTCGTGCAGCTGCTGGCCGAGGTGTCCGGCTTCACCGGCGAGATCCGCGACGGCAGCTTCGCGCCGGACGCCAGCCGCTCAGCCGCGGTGCCCTGGATGTGCGCCGACATCGAGCGCGCGAACCGGGTGCTCGGGTGGGCGCCCGCGTACGACCTCGGTGAGTCGCTGACCACGCTGTGGCAGGCCGATGGCGAGCAGTCCGCGCGCCCTGTCGCCGGCTCAGCGGCGAGGTGAGGCCGATGCGGATCGGTCTGCTCACCCAGTGGTTCGACCCGGAGCCGGGCGCCGCCGCGCTCCCCGGGATGCTCGCCCGGGCCCTCGCCCGCCGAGGGCACGAGGTCCAGGTCCTCACCGGCTTCCCCAACTACCCGACCGGCGAGTTGGCGCCCGGCTACCGGGTGACCCGCCGCCTCGACGAGGTCGACGGCACGACCCGGATCCGTCGGGTGGCCCTCTATCCCAGCCATGACCGCTCCGCGCTGCGACGGATGGCGAACTACGGCTCCTTCGCCGCCTCCGCGCTGCTCTCCGGCACGCCGGCGCTGCGCGGCCTGGACGCCCTCTGGGTCGGCAACTCACCGATCAGCGTCGCCCTGCCGATGTGGTTCACCCGGTACGTGCAGCGGGTGCCGGTGCTCCTGCACGTCCTGGACCTGTGGCCCGACAGCGCGGTGGCCAGCGGCTTCATCGGCACCGACCGGGTCTCGCGGATGATCGAGCGGGGAATGGCCAGCTGGTGCGGTGGGATGTACCGCAGCGCCGGCCGGGTCGCGTACGTCTCGCCCGGCGCCGCGGACCTGCTCGCCAGCCGAGGCGTGCCCCGGGAGAAGCTCGTCCACATCCCGGTCTGGGCCGACGAGACACCGCGTACCGGCGTCGCGGACCTACGCGCCGAACTCGGGCTCCGTGAGGACCAGGTGGTGCTGGTGTACGCCGGCACGCTCGGCGAGGCGCAGGGGCTCGACTCGCTCATCGACGCCTGCGCCCGGATCCGCGACCCGCGGCTGGTCTGCCTGATCGCCGGCTCCGGCACCACGGAGGAGCGGCTACGCCGCCGGGCCGAGGAGGCGAACGCGACACACGTGCGTTTCCTCGGGCGGGTGCCCCGGGAGCGGATGCCCGCCCTCATGGCCACCGGCGACGCGCACTACGTGAGCCTGCGACCGGGCGGCATGTCCGCGTACACGATGCCGAGCAAGGTGCAGGCCACCCTCGCCGCCGGTCGGGCCCTGCTGGTCGCCGCGGAGGGGGACGCCGCCGCTGTCGCGCGGGACAGCGGTGCGGGTATCACCGCCCGCCCGGGGGACCCCGACTCGATCGCCGACGCCCTGCGGGAACTCTGCGACCTGGGCCGGGAGAAGCTTGAGCTGCTCGGCCAGGCCGGACAGGCGCACTACGACCGGGTCTTCTCCGTCGCCGCCGGTGCCGAGCGGGTCGAGCGGGCGCTGTGCGAGGCGGTGGAAAGCCACCGGCGGCGCTGACCCCGGGTCCGGGTCAGCGTCAGTCGTCGCCCGCCGCGAGGCGCTGGCTCAGCAACGCCTCCAGCGGCATGGACTCGCCGTCGCGGCCACCCCGGCCGATCACCAGCGGTGGCGGGGACGGCTCGGGCGCCGCGCCGAGCGCCAGTGAACGCAGGCTGGCCGGCACGGTCAGCAGATAGAAGCGCCCCTGGGTGTCGACCGCCCGGGTGCGGGCCCGATCGACGTACCACCCGGTGAGGTTGGTGCGGTAGCGGTGCCGGCCGTCGTAGGAGGTCGCGGTGAGCCGCACCGGACGCAGCCCGCGCTCGGTCGCCTCGGTCGCGAAGCGTGTCACCAGCGTCGCCGCCGTGGCCTGCTCGGCGGCCCGGGCCCGAGCGTCCGCGTCGGCGTGCGCCCGCACCGCCCGCTCCCGTTGGTCCCGCCAGTCCTGGTCGTCGCCTGCCACGGCAGCCACGGTACGCGACCAGACTCAGTCGAGGACGGCCAGCAGAGCGAAACGAATTCCCCGCTGCGCCCGGGGGGCGCAACGCCTGCGCCGATCTTGCAATTTCGGTCGTCGCAATAGGCGGGATGCCAGCTATGTCGGGACAGAAAGTGCAAGATCGGCGCGGGGTGGCGCGGGGTGGCGCGGGGGTTCACGTGTTGAGCGGTCAGGCCAGGCCGGCGCGGCGCAGGGCTTCCGCCATCGCGTCGTTTGCCGGCGCCGCTGCGCCCTGCCTTTGCTGCCCGCCGCGACCGGCCTGGCCGCTGCCTCGACCGCCGCGACTGTCCTGCCCACCGCGAGCACCCTGCCCGCCGCCGCGACCGGCCTGGCCTTCGCGACCGGCCTGGCCGCTGCCTCGACCGCCCTGCGGCGCGCGCTGCGCCGGGCCGCCACGCCCCTCCTGGCCCGCCCGACCACCACCGCCGCCACCACCGGCGGCGGGTTCGTCGTCCAGGCGCAGGGTCAGCGAGATCCGCTTGCGGGGTACGTCCACGTCGAGCACCCGGACCTTGACCACGTCGCCGGACTTCACCACCTCGCGGGGGTCCTTCACGAAGGTCCGGGACATCGCCGAGACGTGCACCAGACCGTCCTGGTGAACCCCGACGTCGACGAACGCGCCGAACGCGGCCACGTTGGTGACCACGCCCTCCAGCACCATCCCCGTCGTCAGGTCGCTGATCTTCTCCACCCCCTCGACGAAGGTGGCGGTGCGGAACTCCGGGCGGGGATCCCGGCCCGGCTTCTCCAACTCGGCGAGGATGTCGGTGACGGTGGGGAGGCCGAACCGGTCGTCGACGAAGTCGGTGGCCCGCAGCCCGCGCAGGATGCCGCTCTTGCCGATCACCGAGCGCAGGTCCTGCCCCGTGGTGGAGAGGATGCGGCGCACCACCGGGTACGCCTCAGGGTGCACGCTGGAGGAGTCCAACGGGTCGTCGCCACCGGGGATGCGCAGGAAGCCGGCGCACTGTTCGAACGCCTTCGGCCCGAGCCGCGCCACCTTCTTCAACTCGGTACGCGTACGGAACGGCCCGTTGGCGTCCCGGTGCAGCACGATGTTCTCGGCCAGGCCGGCGCCGATTCCGGAGACCCGGGTCAGCAGCGGCGCGGAGGCGGTGTTGACGTCCACCCCGACCGCGTTCACGCAGTCCTCCACTACCGCGTCCAGCGACCGGGACAGCTTCACCTCGGACAGGTCGTGCTGGTACTGACCGACGCCGATCGAGCGCGGGTCGATCTTGACCAGCTCCGCGAGGGGGTCCTGGAGGCGACGGGCGATGGAGACCGCGCCGCGCAGCGACACGTCCATCCCGGGCAGCTCCTGGGAGGCGTACGCGGAGGCGGAGTAGACCGACGCGCCGGCCTCGGAGACCATCACCTTGGTCAGGCCGAGCTGCGGGTGTCGGGCGATCAGATCACCGGCGAGCTTGTCGGTCTCGCGGGAGGCCGTGCCGTTGCCGATCGCGATCAGCTCCACCCCGTGCGCCCCGGCCAGGCGGGCGAGGGTCTCCACCGACGCGTCCCACTGCCGGCGCGGCTCGTGCGGATAGATCGTGTCGGTGGCGACCACCTTGCCGGTGGCATCCACGACGGCCACCTTCACGCCGGTCCGTAGGCCCGGGTCCAGGCCCATCGTGGGCCGGGTGCCGGCCGGCGCGGCGAGCAGCAGGTCCCGCAGGTTGGTGGCGAAGACCCGGACGGCCTCCTCCTCGGCCGCCTGCCACAGCCGCATCCGCAGGTCCGCGCCGAGGTGGATGAGGATCCGGGTACGCCACGCCCAGCGGACCGTGTCGGTCAGCCAACGGTCGGCGGGGCGGCCCGCGTCGGACACCCCGAACCGGCCGGCGATGGCCGCCTCGTACCGGGTCGGGCCGGACGGTACGGCGTCCGCCTCGCCCGCCTCCTCCGACTCCATGGTCAGGTCGAGCACGCCCTCCTTCTCGCCCCGGAACATCGCCAGGATCCGGTGCGAGGGCAGCTTCGGGTACGGCTCGGAGAAGTCGAAGTAGTCGGCGAACTTGGCGCCGGCCGTCTCCTGACCCTCGCGTACCCGGGAAACCAGCCGGCCCCGCGACCACATCTGCTCGCGCAGCGTGCCGATCAGGTCGGCGTCCTCCGCGAAGGTCTCGATGAGGATGGCCCGGGCGCCCTCCAGCGCGGCGGCGGCGTCGGCAACGCCCTTGTCCGCGTCGACGAACCCGGCGGCGGTGGCCTTCGGGTCCTGACCCGGGTCGGCCAGCAGCGTCTCGGCCAACGGGGCCAACCCGGCCTCGCGGGCGATCTGCGCCCGGGTCCGCCGCTTCGGCTTGTACGGGAGGTAGATGTCCTCCAGCCGGGACTTCGAGTCGGCGGCCATGATCTGCGCTTCCAGGGCCTCGTCGAGCTTGCCCTGGGTGCGGATCGACTCCAGCACCGCGGCCCGCCGCTCGTCCAGCTCGCGCAGGTAGCGCAGCCGCTCCTCCAGGGTGCGCAGCTGGGTGTCGTCGAGCAGGCCGGTGGCCTCCTTGCGGTAGCGGGCGATGAACGGCACGCTGGAGCCGCCGTCGAGCAGCTCCACGGCCGCCCGCACCTGACGCTCGGCCACGCCGAGCTCGTCGGCGATCCGCTGATGAACAGACTGGGCCACGATCTCGATCCGCCTTCGGGAGTGGGTACCGGTTGCATTCTGCCGGGCGGCCCCGGTCGCTGTCGCCGCGCCCGGCCGGGGCGGCAGACCGAACCGCAGCGCCCGGCCGGGGTGACCGGCGGCGGTCCCGTCGGGCCTGCGCTAGCGTTGCGATCATGGAATCTGCTGCGGAGCCGCGCGCCCGGCGGCTCTTCGGCGGCAGCGCCCGGGCCCTCGGCGACCTCACGGCCAACCCGTTCCGTGCCGACCGGGACCGGATCGTCGGCTCGCCGTTCTTTGCCCGCCTCGGTGGTGTCACCCAGGTGATCAGCCCGGTCGGCTCCGGGCTGCTGGTGCACAACCGGCTCACCCACAGCCTCAAGGTCGCCCAGGTGGCCCGGGCTGTCGCCGAGCGGTTGGGAGCCGACGAACGGTGGCGTGACCTGCTGGACAAGCTCGGCGGCTGCGACCCCGACGTGGTGGAGGCGGCGGCGCTCGCCCACGACCTCGGCCACCCGCCGTTCGGGCACCTGGGGGAGCGGGTGCTGGACCGGCTGGCCCGCCAGCGTCTCGGCCTCTCCGACGGTTTCGAGGGCAACGCGCAGTCGTACCGCATCGTCACCAGCACCGAGATCCGGGGCGCGGCCACCACCGGGTTGGACCTGACCGCTGCGGTCCGCGCGGCGATGCTGAAGTACCCGTGGACCCGCCTGGACCATCCCGACCCGCACCCGCGCACCATGGACCCTCCGCCGCGCGGCGCCACCCCGCCGCCGGACGACCCGGAGAGCGGGTCGTCGAAGTTCGGCGCGTACCGGACCGAGCTGGACGACCTGCGGCAGGCCCGGGCACCGTTCGCCGGTCGCATCCCGGACTGGCAGCAGACCGTCGAGGCGTCCGTGATGGACACCGCCGACGACATCGCGTACGCCATCCACGACGTGGAGGACTTCTACCGGGTCGGGGTGCTCCAGCAGGGTTCGGTCTCCGCGGAGTTGATGGCCTGGCAGCGCGAGAGCGGGCAGCTGCGGGCGATCACCGACGCGGCGCTGGCCACGGCTGCCCGGCGACCCGGTGCGGCGATCGAGCGGCTACGCCGGCAACTGCACCGCAAGGACGCCTGGATCGCCGACGACGACGCGTTCGCGGCCGCCGTCGAGCACGTCCGCGAGGAGTTGGTGGACGGGCTGCTCGCGATGCCGTTCGACGGCTCGATCGAGGCCGAGCAGTACGTGGCCCGGTTCTCCGCCCGCTGGTCAACCCGCTTCGTCGAGGCGATCACGGTCACCGAACAGCCGTCGGTGCGCTCCGGGCACGTGCTGCTGGGCTGCGCCCAGTGGCACGAGGTGCAGGTGCTCAAGTTCGTCCACCACCGGTTCGTGCTGGCCCGCCCGGACCTCGCCCTGCACCAGCGCGGCCAGGCCCGGCTGCTGGGCACCCTGGTCGAGGCTCTCTGGGAGTGGCTGCTCGACCCGGAGGAGGAGTCCCGGCTGCCCCGCCGGTTGCACGACCTGGTCGAGCTGGCCGAGGCGGAGCTGCACCCGCGTACCCCGGACCGGATCGGTCGCGCCCGGGGCCGGGCCATCGTCGATTTCGTCGCGCAACTCACCGACGGTCAGGCGGTGGCCATGCTCGACGCGCTCTCCGGCCGGTCCGGCGCGCTCTGGACCGACGCGTTCGTGCTCTGACCCGACGGCCGCCACAGGCGATGCCTGCGACGGCCTACCTCAGGCGACGGCCTGCTGTGGCGTGCCTCAGGCGACGGCCTGCCACCACCCGTCGACGGCGGGCGGCTCGTCGACGACGACCCGCTCGCCGGGGCGGGGCACGGCGAGTCGCACGTCGCGGGCCTTCGCCTCGGCCCACAGCCGGTCGACCGGCTCGGACCAGTCGTGCAGGGCCAGGTTGAAGGTCGCCCAGTGCACCGGCACGAACAGCCCGCCGCGCAGGTCGATGTGGGCGCTGACCGCCTCCTCCGGGAACATGTGGATCGTCGGCCAGGCCCGGTCGTACGCGCCGATCTGCATCAGCGTCACGTCGAACGGCCCGTGCTCGGCGCCGATCTCGGCGTACCCGTCGAAGTAACCGGAGTCGCCGGTGTAGAAGACCTTGCGGCGCGCCCCGGCCACCACCCACGAACTCCAGAGCGTGCCGTCGCGGCGCAGCCCGCGTCCGGAGAAGTGCTGGGCGGCGGTGGCGGTGATCTCCAGGCCGGCCACCCGGTGCGACTCGGACCAGTCCAGCTCGATGATCCGTTCGGCGGGTACGCCCCAGCGGTCCAGGTGCGCGCCCACTCCGAGCGGCACCAGGAACGGCGCGGACTGCCCGGCGAGCAGCGCCCGCACGGTGGCCATGTCGAGGTGGTCGTAGTGGTCGTGCGAGATCAGGATGGCGTCCAGCGGGGGCAGCTCGTCGATGCCCACCGGCGGCTCGTGCAGCCGGCGTGGGCCGACCAGACCCGAGGGGGAGCACCGCTCGCTCCAGACCGGGTCGAGCAGCACCCGCCGGCCCTCGATCTCGATCAGCGTCGAGGCGTGGCCGTACCAGACGATGTTGAGCTCGTCGGCGGCCTCCGGCCCGTCGGCGCTGGGTCGCAGCAGCGGGACGGCCGCGGTCGGACGCCGCTTCTGCTTGCCGAAGATCAGCTCGCGGACCAGGTTGCGCCCCGGCTCGGCGACCATCGTGCGGGTGCCGGCCCGGTTGTGGAAGGTGCCCTCCCGGAACTGCGGCGAGCGGGCCGCCCGTTCGGCCCGTGCCCCGCTGAGCCGGCCACCCAGGGCCGCCGGCACATCCCGGGCGACCCAGGCCAGGCCGGCCAGCGCGGCCAGGCCGGCGGCGCCTCGCATCCGCCGCCCGAGCGACCGTTCGACGTCCGTGTTCTGCGCTCGTGCCATTGCCGTCCCTCCGACGTGTCCGCCCTACACGGTAGTCACCCGGACCGAACCGTGCCTCGGTGGTCGCCACGCCGGGTCGGCCGCCGGCAGCGGCGACCAACCCGGGACGAGGTTCAGAGCGTGCTCAGCCGCCGTTGCTGGGGCGCCGGGCAGTGATCCGGAACGTCGTGCCCACGCCCGCGATACGGTCCACCGCCGCCAGGAACTTCGGGCCCATGGCGGCGCGGGCCTGCACCGCCGGGTGGGTCGCGCCGAAGTCCTCCGGGTTGGCCTGCCCGTCGGCGAAGAGGGCGTAGGTGAGCACCGCCGCGCCGGAGCGGTCGAAGATCACACCAGCCTCGTGCCGGGCGTCGGCGTACCAGCCGGCCTTGGTGGCGACCCGGGCCCGCTCGTCGGAGGACATGGTGCGCCGGATGCCGTCGGTGAACGCCACCGGGGAACGCAGGAGGCCCAACAGGTACGTCGTGGAGGCGGGGGAGAGCAGCGTGCCGGCGACCAGGGCGCGCAGCAGGTCGTGCGTCTCCCGGGGGGTGCTGGTGCCGAGGAAGAACCGGTTCGGGTTGGCCACCGGCTGGACCTGGGTGTTCGGGAAGCCCTTGGCGACCAGGATGGAGTTGATCTCGGCGGCGGGGGCGACCAGCCCGCACAGCCGCACCGCCGTGTCGTCCGAGACGGTCAGCAGGTTGGCCAGCACGTGCCCGATGGTGACCAGGCTGGGGTACGCGCCGTCCAGGCTGAAGATGCCGTCGCCGCCCGGTACGACGATCGCCGCGCTCACCTCGACCTGCTGGTCCAGGGTGAGTAGCCCCCTGTCGACCTTGTCGAGCACCGCCGTGGCGACGGCGATCTTGTTGACGCTGTACGCCTCGATCCGCCGGTCCGCGTCAGTCTCGACCGCTACCACCGGCGCACCGGCCGGGTCGGCGACGCTGACGTACGCCTGCCAGTTGCCGCCGGCCTCGGCGCTGTGCTTGGCGAAGGCGGAGGCGACCCGACGGGCGGCCCGAGCGGGGGTGGTCGGCGACGCCTCGGTGGTCTCGGCTGCGCTCGCCGGGGCGGCGGCGCCCAGCACGGTGCCGGCGGTGGCCACAGTGCCCAGTCCGAGTGCCGTTCTGCGGTTCAGTCGCATGGTGAATCGTCTCCCCGATCGTGGTGTGCCTGAGCGCTTGCTGGCCCACCACCCTAGGCGAGTTGATCGATGCACGACGCCCCCGAATGTGTCCCGAACAGTCCCGAACAGGTCAGCCGAACCGTCGGCGCAGCGCGGCGCCCACCGCGCCCACCGGCCCGGACACGAGTTGCCGCAGGTCGGGCAGGTGACCACCGCGTACCGCCTCGCCGGCCGGGTTCGCGGTGAAGACCGAGCCGTCGTGCGCGGCGACCGACCGTCCACTCAGGCCGGCCGCGCGCATCAACGGCCCGACGAGGACGTCGTAGACCCCTGGCAGCACGGTGAACCCGGCCCGCAGCACCACGTTGAGCCTGCCCACCGACACCTCCCGGCGGGGTCGGTCCACACAGTGCACGATGGCCCGGGCCACCCGCTGCGGCCCGGCCACCGGCGGCGGAGGTCGCCCGATGCGGCCCAGGTAGTTGGCCGCCTGCTGGTACACCGGTGTGTCCACACTGCCCGGGTTGACCAGGCACAGCCGGATCGCCGGGCTGTCGCGCAACTCCTGCTGCACCGTCCGGGCCAGACCCTGCAACCCCCACTTGCTCGCCACGTACGCGCCCATGTACGGCGCGGTGATGTGCCCGAGCACCGAACCGGTGAGGATCACCGTGCCGGCCCCGGTGGCCCGGAAGTGCCGCAGCGCCACCCGCACCGAGCCGGCCGCGCCGAGCAGGTCGGTCCGTACCACCTGGTCGAAGACCCGTTGCGGCAACTCGTCGAAGCGACCGTAGGCCATCACCGCCGCCGTGTGCACCCACACGTCGACACGGCCGAAGCGGTCGATCGCGGCCTCCGCGAGCGCGTCCAGCGCGTCCGGCTCGGTCACGTCGGTCGGCACTGTCAGCACGTCGACGTCGGCGCACTCAGCGCGTACCTCGGCCAGGGTCGTGGTGGCGCGGGCGGCGAGGACCAGGCGGTCGCCGCGCTCGGCGAACGCCCGGGCCGTCGCCCGGCCGATCCCGCTGCTCGCGCCAACGATCACGACCACCCGGCTCACGGCACTCTCGCACTCATGGTTCGAGCACGACCTTGATGCAGCCGTCCTCCTTCTTCTGGAACATCTCGTACGCCTGCGGCGCCCGAGCCAGCGGCATCCGGTGGGTACGCAGGTCCTCCACGCCCAATGGGTCGTCGTCGCCGGAGAGCAGCGGCAGGATCTCGTCGGTCCACCGACGCACGTGACACTGCCCCATCCGCAACTGGATGCCCCGGTCGAACATCTCCATCAGCGGCATCGGGTCCGCCTCGCCGCCGTACACCCCGGAGAGCGACACGGTGCCGCCGCGGCGAACCCCCTTGAGCGCGGCGTGCAGGACGGACAGCCGGTCCACGCCGGCCCGGTCGGTCATCGTCTGGGCCAGCTTGTCCGGCAGCAGGCCGACGGCGGTGTGGGCAAGCTTGCCTACCGGCGACCCGTGCGCCTCCATCCCGACCGCGTCGATCACGGCGTCCGGGCCCCGGCCGTCGACCAGGTCGATCAACGCTCCCGGCACGTCGGACAGTTGGCTCACGTCGATCACCTCGATGCCGTGCCGGCGGGCCAGCTCCAGCCGCTCCGGCACGAGGTCCAGCCCGATCACCCGGCCCGCGCCGAGGTGACGGCCGATCCGCGCGCAGAACTGCCCGACCGGACCCAGACCGAAGACGGCCAGGGTGCCGCCCGGCGGGGTGTCGGCGTACTTCACCGCCTGCCAGGCGGTGGGCAGAATGTCGGACAGGTAGAGGTAGCGCTCGTCGGCGCCGGTCTCCGGGATCTTGATCGGCCCGAAGTGGGCCTGCGGGACACGCAGGTACTCGGCCTGC
Source organism: Micromonospora sp. NPDC049089 (assembly GCF_040648775.1). NCBI lineage: Bacteria > Bacillati > Actinomycetota > Actinomycetes > Micromonosporales > Micromonosporaceae > Micromonospora > Micromonospora sp. NPDC049089. Next base: position 697 of record NZ_JBEZEH010000056.1, on the reverse strand, counting down.
CCGCCCGGCACCGAACCGTAGAGGGAGGTGTAGCCGAACAGGGACGCGCCCTTGCCCTCGCTGGTGACCTGGGTGGTCTCGCACTGCGCGTAGAGCTGGCGCGAGCACATCCAGCAACTGCCGCAGGCGATGTTGAAGGGCACCACCACCCGGTCGCCCGGCTTGAGCCCGGTCACCTCCGACCCGACCTCCTCGACGATGCCCATCGGCTCGTGGCCCAGGACGTCACCCGGCTTCAGGTACGGCCCGAGCACCTCGTACAGGTGCAGGTCGGAACCGCAGATCGCGGTCGAGGTGATTTTCACGATCGCGTCGGTCGGTTCCTCGATCCGGGGGTCCGGGACCTCCTCGACCCGTACGTCCCGCTTGCCCTGCCAGGTGAGTGCCTTCATGTCCCTCATCCCCTTCACGCTGCCGTCTCGAAGGACTGCTACCCGCGCTCGGGCACTTGAACCTGGCCGCCCGTCCCTGGCCTGTGGTCGTGGTTCCTGCGTCCTCCCTCCCGGGTCTGTCGGTGGCGGGTCTGTTGGTGGCCGGGTTTGTCGGTGGTTGCGGTGAGGGCTGAGGGCGACCGTCCCCGGCTTCGGGCGGTCAGGCTTGATCCCTACGCCGGGGGCGGGCGCCCCCACCCCCCCTGGTCATTTTACCCCCGCGCGGTGTCGGCGGTGGATCGCAGCGTTGGTGCGTTAGCAGGGCC
>NZ_JBEZEH010000055.1:0-32435 GCF_040648775.1 Micromonospora sp. NPDC049089 | reverse complement strand
GCCGTGCGCGGTGTGGCCGACCTCCGGGTGGAACTGCACGCCGGCTCACTCCTCGCGCTCACGCTGAGCCACCTTTCGTTCGCGACTGCGGGGCTCGCAAACCCGGCTCACTCCTCGCGCTCACGCCGAGACCCCTACGCGGACGTTGCGGAACCGGGCCGGCGCGGCCGGGTGGCCGGTGTGCCCGATCTGGCCGGGCTGGCCCTTACCGCAGTTGGGCGTGCCCCAGGAGACCGTCTCGCTCGAGAGCATGTCCATCGAGCGCCAGAACAGGGGGCCGATCCCGGTGTACGTGGGGTTGCGCAGCATCCGCCCACGCCGCCCCTTCTTGATCTCCCAGCCGACCTCGCAGCCGAACTGGAAGTTGAGCCGCTTGTCGTCGATCGACCAGGACCGGTTGAGGTCCATCAACACGCCGTCGTCGGTGGCCGCGATGATCTCCTCCAGCGTGTGCGGGCCGGGTTCCAGGCCGACGTTGGTCATCCGCACCATCGGCAGCCGGGCCCACCCGTCGGCCCGTACGCTGCCGCCGTAGTCGAGGCTCGCCATGGCTGCGGAGTCCCGGCCGGCGAGCACACCCACCCAGCGGCCGTCCCGGACCGCGTCCCGTTTGACCGCCGGGGAGCCCTCGTCGTCGAAACCGAAGCTGCCCAGCGCACCCGGGATCGTCGGGTCGATGGTGATGTTCATCAGCTCCGAGCCGTAACGCAGCGAGCCGAGCTGGGCCAGGTCCAGCCAGGACGTGCCGGCGAAGGCCGCCTCCCAGCCGAGGATCCGGTCCAGTTCGATGGCGTGCCCGACCGACTCGTGGATCTGCAGGGCCAACTGCTCGCCGCCGAGGATCAGGTCTGTCTCGCCGGCCGGGCAGGCCGGCGCGGTGAGCAGCGCCCGGGACTCCTCGGCGATCTGCGCGGCGTGCGCGGCCAGATCCAGCGACTCGACCAGCTCCCACCCGGTGGTGCCGTACTGGCCGCGGTAGCTCGGCCAGGAGCGGCGCTGCGTCTCGCCGTCGCCGATCGAGGTGGCCGAAATGCCGCCGCCGCACTCGCGGATGCGCTGGTCGATCCGGTGGCCCTCGCTGGAGACGAACCACTTCGCGGTGTCCCAGATCTGGTACAGGCCCTCGGCCAGGTCCGCGCCGTGCTCGGCCATCGTGCGCGTCGCGTCGACCAGCAGATCGCCCTTGTCGGACAGCGGCACCCCGAGCGGGTCGATCTGGCAGCCGGACGCCCAGCTCGCGGTGACAGCCTGGACCGGCACCAGGTCGACCGAAGGGCCCGGCACCCGCGCGCTCGCCATGGCGGTCCGCGTCGCGCGCCGGCCGGCGTCGCGGGCGGCGGCGTCCGACAGATCGGGTACGGCGTGGAAGCCCCAACTCGCTCCGACCAGCGCTCTGACCCCGAGCCCGATGCTCTCGTCCTGGGTCAGCTCCTCCACGTCACCGTTGCGCGCGGTCATCGACTCGTAGCGGCGGTGCATCACCCGGGCGTCGGCGTACCGGGCGCCCGCGTCGAGGGCGGCCTGGACGGCGGCGGCGGCCGCGTCGAACTCGGTCATGGACCGACCCTAGGCCAGCGGACCGACACCCGTCAGGGGAGCAGTTCCTCCGGCCGGATGGTGGCCTTCACCGGCTCAGTCAGCTCCAACACCTCTCCCGGTCTGGTCACGGACTGCTCGGTGTAGTGACCGCCCCGCCGCCGGTACAGATGCACAATGCCGCTGTCCTGCTCGACCAGGAGATACCACTCGATGCCGGCGGCGGCGTAGTAGTGCATCTTGAGGACTTTGTCGGTGGACGCGTTGCTCGGCGAGATGATTTCGCACACCAGCCGCACGTCACTCGCCTCGACGTTGAGCTCGTCGAAGTCGATCGGGCTGGTGATGACGAGATCGGGGATCGGAATCCGACCCGGCCTGAGCCGGACGTTCACCGCTTCCAGAACGTGCAGGCCGGCTTCGCGAACCGGGCCTCGCAGAACCGCGCGTAGTTCGCCCGAGATGTTTTGGTGCCGCGGGGTGGGGGCTGGGGTCACGTGAAGGCTCCCGTCGAAGAGTTCAACGCGTTGCTGCGTCTCGCCGAGGGCGAGGTACTCCTCTTCGGTCCACGGGCCTTCGTGGTTGAACACCGCCGCGGTCATCGTCACCTCCGCCTCGTGCCACGGGCATCCTCTGCTGGCTGCTCCGCCAATCGTCGCACTTCACGTGCGTCCTGGGCCATGAACGGGTGTGGATGGCGAGGTGACGGGGGTGCGGGGCCGATGCCGACTCGTTACGCTCGGGCCCGCTGACACGTGCCGACTTTGTAGCTTATTTTCACCCTCGGGACTTTGCTGTAAGTTCTCTTCGTCACTGAGGGAGGTGGCCGTGGACAGCTCGGAACCCTCGCCGTCCGGGGACCCGGACGACCGTCCCGCCGTGCCGGCGCAGCGCTCCGACCAGGACGCCTACCTGCGGGTGCGTGATCTTCGGGTCCGGTTCGACACCGAGGACGGCGTGGTGCGCGCTGTCGACGGGGTGTCGTTCGCCGTCGAGCGGGGCCGCACCCTCGGCATCGTGGGTGAGTCCGGCTCCGGCAAGAGCGTCACCTCGCTGGCGATTCTCGGCCTGCACGACCCGAAACGGACCACCATCACGGGGGAGATCTCCGTGGGTGGCCGGCAGGTGGTCGGCCTGGCCGACGAGGAGGTACGCCGGCTGCGCGGCCGGGACATGGCGATGATCTTCCAGGATCCACTGTCGGCTCTGCACCCGTACTACACGGTGGGCCGGCAGATCGCCGAGGCGTACCGGGTGCACCACCCGAAGGCCAACCGGCGCGAGGCCCGCCAGCGTGCTGTCGACATGCTGGACCGGGTCGGCATCCCGCAGCCGGCGCGTCGCTTCGACCAGTACGCCCACGAGTTCTCCGGCGGCATGCGCCAGCGGGCGATGATCGCGATGTCCCTGGTCAACGACCCGGCGCTGCTGATCGCCGACGAGCCGACCACCGCGTTGGACGTCACAGTGCAGGCGCAGATCCTGGACCTGCTCGCCGACCTCCAGGCCGAGTTCCACTCCGCGATCATCCTGATCACCCACGACCTCGGCGTGGTCGGCCAGGTCGCCGACGACGTGCTGGTCATGTACGGCGGGCGGGCCGTCGAGCGGGGCAGCGTCGAGCAGGTGCTCCGTGCGCCGCAGCATCCGTACACCTGGGGGTTGCTCTCCAGCGTGCCGTCGCTGCACGGCGACGCGGACGCGGACCTGGTGCCCATCCCCGGCAACCCGCCCAGCCTGATCAACCTGCCGTCGGGCTGCGCGTTCCACCCGCGCTGCCGGTACGCGGACCGCGCCGGCAGCCGCTCCCGCACCGAGGTGCCCGAGCTGCGCCCCGCCGGGGCCGATGGCCACCTGGTCGCCTGTCACCTGAGCGCGGAGGAGCGCGCCGCGTTCTACGCCGAGGACATCGCACGAGTGGGGGTGGCTGTGTGAGGGCGAGGAACGTAGCGCAGCGGAGTACCGCAGTCCCGAACGGAGGACTGTGGAGATGACCGATGAACCACTGCTGCGGGTACGCGGCCTGAGCAAGCACTTCCCGGTACGCCAGGGGCTGCGCGCCACCGGTCTGGTGCGGGCGGTCGACGGGCTCGACTTCGACGTGCGCCCGGGCGAGACGCTCGGCCTGGTGGGGGAGTCGGGCTGCGGCAAGACCACCACCGGTCGGATGCTGGTGCGGTTGCTGGAACCGACGAGCGGCAGCATCGAGTTCGACGGGCGGGACATCACGCACGCCGGCCGCCGGGAGTTGCGCCCGCTGCGCCAGGAACTCCAGATCATCTTCCAGGACCCGTACGCCTCGCTGAACCCTCGGCACACGGTGGGCCGGATCGTGGCGATGCCGCTACAGGTCAACGGAATCAAGCCGCCGGGTGGCATCAAGGCCCGTGTCCAGGAGTTGCTGGAGCTGGTCGGGCTGAACCCGGAGCACTACAACCGGTACCCGCACGAGTTCTCCGGTGGTCAACGCCAGCGCATCGGCATCGCCCGCGCGCTGGCCCTGCGGCCCAAGCTGATCGTCGCGGACGAGCCGGTCTCCGCGCTGGACGTCTCGATCCAGGCGCAGGTCGTCAATCTGCTGCGCGACCTGCAACGCGAGCTTGGCCTGGCCTTCGTGTTCATCGCGCACGACCTGGCCGTGGTCCGGCACTTCTGCCAGCGGGTCGCGGTCATGTACCTGGGTCGGATCGTGGAGATCGGCGACCGGGCGGACATCTACGAGCGCCCACAGCACCCGTACACCCGGGCCTTGCTCTCGGCGATCCCGGACGTCACCCAGCTCGGCCCGGCGGGGCGGATCCGGCTGACCGGTGACGTACCCACCCCGCTGGACCCGCCGTCGGGCTGTCGGTTCCGCACCCGGTGCTGGAAGGCGCAGGACATCTGCGCCACCGAGGAGCCCGCGCTGATCCCGCGCGACGGCGGCAACCAGGCCACCGCGTGTCACTTCCCCGAAGTGGCGGGGTCGATCACCCAGGTCGTCGAGGAGGTGTCGTCGTGAGCCTGTCCCCGGTGGAGGGTGTGGCGCTGGCCGAGATCGAGTCCGGTGGCGACGAGAGCGGAGCCGCGACCACTGGCGTCGTGGGCCGTTCGCCCGGTCAGCTCGCCTGGCTGCGGCTGCGCCGCGACCGGACGGCGGTGATCAGCGGCGTACTCCTGGTCTTCTTCCTGTTGTTGGGGTTGGCCGCTCCGCTGATCGAGATGGTCTACGGGATCGGCCCGCGGGAGCAGTTCCAGAACATGCTGGACGGCTTCGGCATGCCGCTGGGGTACGCCGGCGGGGTCAGTGGCGAGCACTGGTTCGGTCTGGAGCCGGGGCTGGGTCGGGACATCTTCATCCGGCTGATCTACGGGCTGCGGACCTCGCTGTTCATCGCGTTCGCGGCGGCCCTGATCACCGCGACGATCGGGATCGTGCTGGGGGCGCTCGCCGGCTACCTGGGCGGCTGGCTCGACGCGGTGATCAACTGGATCACCGACCTGACCCTGGCCATGCCCTTCCTGATTATCGCGCTGGCGCTCACGCCCACCATCACGCTGCGCTTCTACGGTGAGCGGGGGCAGGTGTCGTCCGCCTTCGGGGTGGGCGTGCTGATCGCCGTCTTCGCCATCTTCGGTTGGACCAGCACGGCCCGGCTGGTTCGCGGGCAGGTGATCGCGCTGCGCGAGCGGGAGTTCGTGGAGGCGGCCCGGGCCAGCGGGGCCGGGTTGGGGCACATGCTCTTCCGGCAGTTGCTGCCGAACATCTGGGCGCCGATCCTGGTGTCCTTCTCCCTGGCGGTGCCGCAGTTCATCACCAGCGAGGCGGCGCTGTCGTTCATCGGCGTCGGCCTCAGCGACGAGACGCCGAGCTTCGGCCGAATGATCTACCGCAGTCTGGACTTCCTCCAGACCGACCCGGCGTACGTGTTCTTTCCGGGCATCACGATCTTCGCGCTGGTGTTCGCCTTCAACCTCTTCGGCGACGCGTTGCGGGACGCGCTCGACCCGAAGTCGTCCCGGTAGGGGTCAAAATCATGGCGCGATTTCTGCTCAAGCGACTCTTCTCCGCCACGCTGACCCTCTTCGCGGTGAGCGTGTTGACCTTCCTGATGTTCTTCGCTCTTCCGCGCGACCCGGTCAGTAGCATCTGCTCGAAGAACTGCAACCCGGAGCGGCTGGAGCGGGTCCGCGACGACCTGGGCCTGAACGATCCGCTGATCAGCCAGTACGCCGGTTACATGAAGGGCATCGTGACCGGTCGGGACCTGGGTAGCGCCCAGGGCGGCCGGTGCGACGCACCCTGCCTGGGCTGGTCGTACGTCACCAACGAGGCCGTCTCGGACACCATCGCCCGAGTGCTGCCGGTGACGCTGAGCATCGTGATCCCGGCGGCCATCCTCTGGTTGCTGCTCGGCGTGGGGCTCGGCATGGTGTCCGCGCTGCGTCGGGGCACCTGGCTGGACCGGCTGGCGATCGGCTTCTCGCTGACCGGCGCCTCGTTGCAGCTGTACTTCGTGGGCGCGGTGCTGCTGCTGGTGTTCGTCTACAACCTGCGGCTGTTGCCGGTGCCCAGCTACACCTCGATATTCGACAACCCGGCGAAGTGGGCCAGCGGGCTGGTGCTGGCCTGGGTGGCGCTGGCCTTCCTCTTCTCGGCGATCTATGCCCGGTTGTCGCGGGCGCAGATGTTGGAGACGCTGTCGGAGGACTTCGTCCGGACCGCGCGGGCCAAGGGCCTGGCCAAACCCACTGTGTACGGGAGGCACGCGCTGCGCGCGGCGATCACTCCGGTGGTGACCATCGCGGGGCTGGACGTGGGCGGGGCGCTGGGCGGGACGGTGATCACCGAGACGACGTTCGGCATCCAGGGGTTGGGGCGTACGGCGGTGGACGCGGTGCGCTCGGGTGATCTGCCCACGATCATGGCGACGGTGCTGATCGCCGCCGTCTTCGTGGTGTTGGCGAACGTACTGGTGGACCTGCTCTACGCGGCCATCGACCCTCGGGTGCGGCTGCGCTGAGCTGTCGGTGGACGGGGCGCGCCCGGTGGCGGAATTTATCGACAACTGTTACACAAATTGTAAGTTTTTTTCCTTACGATCCTCGGGACGTCGGCGGTTCTCGCCCCGACGAAACCGCACGGCACATGGGTGAAGGGGGTACTTCATGAGACCACGCGTGGTGGCTGCCGCAGGCGGCGCGATCGCTCTGGTTGTGGCATTGGGTGCGTGCTCGAAGAACACGGGCGAGGGCACCACTGTGGACAGCGAGCGGAAGCAGACCGGGGTCATCGCGACCGACCCCAAGGACTCGCAGGGGCCGGCGGCCGAGGTGAGTGGCGCCCAGAAGGGTGGCACGTTCAGCGTCATCCGGGAGTCCCCGATCTCCCACCTGGACCCGCAGCGGACGTATTCGTTCGCCGGTCTGATGGCCAACCCCCTCTGGTCGCGCTACCTGACCACCTGGAAGGACGACGGCAAGGGCGGCCTGGTCCTGGTGGGCGACCTGGCCGAGACGCCGGGCAAGAACGTCAACAACGACTGCAAGGTCTGGGAATTCACGATCAAGGACGGGGTGAAGTTCGAGGACGGCCGGCCGATCACCTCCAAGGAGATCGCGTACGGCATCGCCCGCTCCTTCGACCCGGACCTGTCCGGCGGCCCGACCTACATCCAGGAGTGGCTGGCCGACACCGCGCAGTTCGACACCACGTGGGACTTCAAGAAGAACAAGACGTCGCTGCCCCCCGGCCTGAGCACGCCGGATGCCAAGACGCTGCGCTTCGAGTTCGCCAAGCCCCGCTGTGACCTGCCGTTCGCGGTCTCGCTGCCGACCACCGCGCCGCTGCCCGCCGACAAGGACACCGGCGTCGACCTGGACAAGCAGCCCTTCTCGTCCGGCCCGTACAAGGTCGCCAAGAACCAGGTCGGCGTGCAGATCACGCTGGACCGCAACCCCAACTGGGACCCGAAGACCGACCCGGTCCGGCACCAGTACCCGGACCAGTTCGTCTGGAGCTTCGGCCCCACCGCGGACGCCGCCAACAACCGGGTGATCGCCGACAACGGCGCCGACCAGAGCGCGCTCGCCTTCAACACCGTGCCCGCCTCGCTGGTCGCCAAGGTGGCCGGGGACGCGTCGCTGAAGTCCCGGACGCTCCTCTCGCCGACCCCGAGCGCAAACCAGCTCGTCATCAACAACCAGCGGGTCACCGACCTGAAGGTGCGTCAGGCGCTCAACTACGCCATCGATCGCGAAGGCATGATCAAGGCGCTCGGCGGTCAGACCGTCGCCGCGCCGCTGACCACGCTGATGCCGCCGGCCACCATCGGCTACAAGGCGTACGACGCGTACCCGGCGGGCGCCAACGGCAACGTCGACAAGGTCAAGGAGCTGCTCGGCGGCAAGACGCCGGAGCTGGTTCTCGGTGTCGCCGACAACTCGACCGAGCAGCAGCAGGGTGCCCAGCTCAAGGCGAACCTGGAGCGGGCCGGCTTCAAGATTACCGTCCGGAACATCTCGGACGACGCGAAGCTCGACGAAATCAAGAAGAAGAACAACCCGTGGGACCTGTACATCGGTAACTGGGCGGCGGACTGGCCGAGCGGGGCCTCGATCCTGCCGGTGCTCTACGACGGCCGGACCATCAAGGCCGAGGGCAACAGCAACCAGTCCTACTTCAACGACCCGACGATCAACGCTGAGATGGACCGCATCCTGGCCCTGCCCCCGGCCGACCAGGGACCGGAGTGGGCCAAGCTCGACGAGCGGATCATGAAGGAGCACGCACCGGTGGTGCCGTTCTACGTCGACGTGGCCTACAACGTGCACGGCTCCAAGGCCGGCGGGATCTTCATCTCCAGCGTCTTCGGCTACCCGTCGTTCGTGAACGCGTACGTCAAGCCGTAAGTCACACCGCAGACCAGCAGGGTCCCCTTCCGACAACGTCGTCGGGAGGGGACCCTGCTGTCATGGACTGGTACCCGCCCATCGAGCCGTACGACTCCGGGATGCTCAGCGTCGGCCACGGCAACGAGCTCTACTGGGAAGTGTGTGGAAACCCCGGCGGCAAACCCGCGGTGTTCCTGCACGGCGGCCCCGGCGGTGGTCTGCTCCCCGGCAATCGGCAGTACTTCGACCCGTCCGGCTACCGCGTCGTGCTGTTCGACCAGCGGAACTGCGGTCGCAGCCGGCCCTTTGCGGGCGACCCGAAGACGTCACTGGAACACAACACCACCCCGCATCTGGTGGCGGACATCGAGCAGCTACGAGAGCACCTGGGGATTGAGCGCTGGCTCGTCTTCGGAGGCAGTTGGGGCAGCACCCTCGCCCTGGCCTACGCGCAGGCCCATCCCGAGCGGGTCACCGAACTCGTACTCCGTGGCGTGTGGCTGGTTCGCAGGTCGGACGAGGCATGGGCGTTCACCCCGGCGGGCGCAGCGCATCTGTTTCCCGCAGAGTGGGCGGCCTTCTGTGCTGCGATCCCCGTGACGGAACAGCACGACCTCGTCGGCGCCTATGGCCGCCGCATCTCCCATCCCGACCCCGCGGTCCACGGCCCGGCGGCCCGTGCCTGGATGAGCTGGGAGCTCTCGGCCAACACCCTGCTGCCGATGGCGCCGCCCGGCATCGACGACGCCAGCCTGCTGGCGTTCGCCCGCATCACACACCACTACATCAGTAACGGCGGCTTCCTCCCGCCGGAAGGTCTCCTGGCGGGAGTCGACCGCATTCGACACATCCCGGCGGTGATCGTGAACGGTCGATACGACATCAAGACGCCACCAAAGCAAGCCTGGGACCTGCATCGGGTCTGGCCTGAGGCGAAGTTCCACATCGTGGAGGACGCGGGCCACAGCGGCTCCGAACCTGGCACCCGCAGCCTGCTCATCGAAGCCACCAACCAGTTCCTCGCGTAAAGGGTCACAGCGTGCTATTCCGGCGAGGTGTTGTACTGGTGGAGCGTCGCCTTGGATGTGGAGGCGTCCCGGAAGGTCAGCTCCCATGGGCCGGTGTTGACGTCCATGTCCTTGCCGAAACCGACCCACTTCCCGGCCATCCGTCGACCGGTCGGCTCGACCAGTAGCTGGATCGCGCCGTGGTAACGGGCTCCTCGGTAGTAACCGGCCGAGTCGGTCTGCTCGACCCAGGTGCCGGTAACCACGGCACCGTCAACGGTCAGATCCATTGACAGTGAGGATGCCGCCGAGCCAGGAAGGCTTCGCACGGTTAGTCGGTCGCCGTGCTGGAGTACGACCACGAAGTGCTGTCCGGCGAATGATTCCCCCCGGCCACTGGAGTGGTACTGGTAGCGGCTGAGCCAGACCCCGTCGTACGACGCGTGGACCGTGAGTGGCTTGGGCGTTGGTGTGGCCAGGCTCGACATGGGCGAGGTCAGGTCGTGGCCACCGTGTTGGTCGTCGACGACATCGCCATTGGGTATCGCGGCGAAGCCGAGCAGTGAGACCGGCAGGCCGGTCACGACTTCCAGTGCGCGGGCGTACACGGGCCGGGGTGCGGCGATCGCGCCAGACTCCCAGCGCTGGACCAGTCTCTTGTTGGCGTCGTTGGGCTCGCCGACGCGACGGCCGGCGGCCTGGAGCGCGCGGGCGAAGTCGTCCTGGCTCATCCGCATCCCGGTGCGGACCGCGCGTAGAGCGGTATTCGGGGCATTCATGTTCGCCACAATAGCGATGTGTCGCCTTAATGTCGCCAGCAAAGTGCCCGTGTTGTCGGGCTCTGTGCCGTCGCGCCTGACGACGGCTCGGCGTCATTGTGACAAGCAACGCGGCGGCTGAGGCTGCGATGCGGACCAGCAGCGGAGGTGATGATGCCCAGTTCTGACGACGAGATGGTCAGCCGGGGAGAGCAGATCGACGCGGCCGAACGGGAAGAGGCCAAACGCCGGTTGCTCGCGCAGGCCGAGGCGGAGCGGATACCGGTGCAGGAGACGACTCGGGCGGTGCCGGACCGGCGGTGGCGTGGTGAACCGTGATCCGGTGCCGATCGGTCGGCGGGTCGCCTACCTGCGGGTGGGACGGAGGTTGTCGCAGCAGTCGTTCGCGGATCGGTTGGGGAAGTCGAAGAGCTGGGTGGACAAGGTCGAGCGCGGGGTCCGTTCCCTCGAGCGGGTGTCGACCATCCGGGAGATCGCGGTGGTGCTGCGGGTCGATCCCGCAGCGCTGCTCGGTCGTGACGTCCAGCCCGCCGGGGCGGCGGAACGTCGCGAGGGAGTGGCGCGGATTCGGGCCGCGCTGTCGGCGTACCCAATGGCTTATGGTCGCCCGGCGGACCGTGACGTGATGTCGCCCGATCGGTTGGCTCGGGAGGTGCGGCACGCGTGGATGACCTACCAACATGCCCGGTACCCACGTCTGGTCGAGCTGCTCCCCACGTTGGTGACCGAGGTTCACCGCGCCCACGCGCTGGACCCCGAGGCCGGGCGCGCAGCGGTGGTCGAGGCGTATCGGGTGACGGCGGCGCTGCTGGTGAAGCTGGGTGAGAGGAGCCTCGCGTGGCTGGCCGCTGACCGGGCGATGTCCGACGCCGCCGATGACCGGGTGATGTTGGCCTGCGCGGCGGTGCAACTTGGCCAGGTGCTGCGGGCATCGGCTCAGGCAGGGGCGGTAATGCTGGCCGCCGCTTCCCAGATCGCCCCGGGCACCCCGGAGGAGATGTCGCTGCGGGGATCGCTGCTTGTGCAGGCCGCCCTGATCGCGGCCAGGGCGGGTGACGATCGGGTGGTCGGTGGCCTGCTTGACGAGGCCGCCGAGCTGGCCGTCCAGGTGGGCGACGAACACGACCATCATCGGACGGCGTTCGGGCCGACGGCGGTCGAGTTGGCCCGGGTCACCGCTGCCGTGGAGATGGGCGACGGGCCGCAGGGGGTCGCCCGGCACGAGTTGGCGATGCGACGGGACGGGTGGCGATGGCTGCCGATCGAGCACCGCGCCGCGCACCTGATCGACGCGGCGCGCGCCTACCTCCAGACGGACGACGCCATCAACGCGGCCAGGGTTCTGCTGCGGGCCGAACACATCGCGCCCGCCGAGATTCACCATCGGCCGGCCGCCCGGGACGTGGTTGCCCAGGCCGCCCGCGACCCGGCCGCCCCAGCCACGATCACCCAGCTCGCCATCAACCTCGGAGTGCTGTGAGCAGGACCGTCCACCCCGATAGATCAACGTGTGTCGAGGAAGAAGATCGCGCCGATCTTGCAGATTCGGTCGTCAACATGTGTGGAATGCCTGTTGTGTCGCGACAGGAAGTGCAAGATCGCCGAGCAGGGTGAGTCCAGATTCGAAGGCTGGGATGATTGGGGCCATGCGGTTGGAGTCGCGGTGACGGCTGTGCCGGTGCTGCCGGTGCGCGATTCGCTGGCGGTCTACCCCGGCACATTCGATCCGTTCACCCCCGGCCACGGCGACCTGGTGGCGCGTGCCCGGATGATGTTCGACCTGGTCATCGTGTTGCTGGCGGTGAACGCCGACAAGCAACCAACCGCCGAGGCCACGGCCAGGGCGGCCCGCGTACGCGACGCCATGCCGGCGGCGTGGGGCAATGTCGAGGTGGACACCTGGACCGGGCTGACCGCTGCCTACTGCGCGCGTCGAGGTGCCACGGTCATCGTTCGCGGCGTGCGCACCGCCGCGGACCTTCGCTACGAGTACCAGCTCGCCGCGATGAACGAGCAGCTCGGCATCCAGACCGTCTGGCTGCCGCCCCGTCCGCACCTGGCCGCCGTCTCGTCCACTGCCGTACGGGCGTATGACGCGGCGCGGCCGGCACCGCCGGTCCCATAGCGTCAGGGAGAGCCGGAGCGGGTGGCCGAGTCGCGAGAAGGCCGGCGATGGGCGTTCGCACGGAAGGGGGCGTCGATGACGCGACCAACACTGTTCCTGACGGTAGGGCTGCCGTGCACCGGGAAGACCACCGCCGCTCGGCGCATCGAGATCGAGTCGGCGGCACTTCGTCTCACGAAGGACGAATGGGTGAAGGCTCTCTACGGGCCTGAGAATCCGTCGTCGGCTCAGGACGTGATCGAGGGACGACTCATCGATATCGGGCTGCGGGCGCTCGAGCTCGGCAACAACGTGGTGATCGACTTTGGCCTCTGGAGTCGGGACGAGCGCTCCGCGCTGCGCCAGGCGGCGGCAGACCTGGGCGCGCTTGTGGAGCTGCGCTACTTCGAGGTCAGTCCAGCCGAGCAGCGCCGGCGACTGGATCGGCGGCAGGCCGAAGCGCCGCACACCACATGGCCGATGTCCGATGCGGAACTCGCCGAATGGGCTGCCGGCATCGACATCCCGACGCCCGGCGAGCTGGACGGCAGTGAGCCTGTCGACGACCCACCTGCTGGTTTCGCGACATGGCACGAGTGGCGCGGACACCGCTGGCCACCCTCGGTCTCCTAGCGTCCCACCGGCTCAGCGCCCCGCGTTCAGGTAGCGCAGCACGGCGAGCACTCGTCGGTGGTCGGTCCGCGCCTGGGGCAGGTCCAGCTTGGTGAAGATGGCTGTCACGTGCTTCTCCACGCTGCGTGGGGCGAGGTGGAGCGCCTCGCAGATGGCAGCGTTGGACCTGCCCTCGGCCAGCATCCCCAGAACCTCTCGTTCCCGCTCGCTGAGGCGGGCGACGCCCGCGTCCACCGCCGGCGCCGCCAGCAACTGCCGCACCACCTCCGGGTCCAGCGCTGTCCCGCCGGCGGCCACCCTTCGCAGCGCGTCGATGAAGTCGTCGGTGCTGACGATGCGGTCCTTCAACAGGTATCCGACCCGCCCGGGGTGCTCGGCGATCAGTTGCCGCGCGTACCGGGTCTCCACCCACTGGGAGAAGACCAGCACACCGGTCTCCGGGTACGCCGCCCGGATCGCCAGCGCCGCCCGCAAGCCTTCATCGGTGAAGGTCGGCGGCATCCGCACGTCGACCACCGCCGTCTCCGGCCGGTGCTCGCCGACCGCCGCCAGCAGGTCGTCGCCGTTGTCGACAGTCGACACGACGGTGATTTCGTGATCGGTCAGCAGCAACCTGATCCCGTCGCGCAGCAACGGGTTGTCCTCAGCGATCACAACTCGCATGGCAGCTCCACTGTGATGGTCGTCGGTCCGCCGGGCGGGCTGTCCACCCGCAGCGCACCGTCCAGCGACTCGGCCCGCCGGACCAGCCCTGCCAGACCCGTACCCTTGCTTCCAGGCCTTGCCCCGCCGCGCCCGTCGTCGGTGACGGTCAGGCGCAGCGTGCCGTCCAGGGCGCGAAGGTCCAGCCGGATCCGGCTGGCAGCGGCGTGCTTCGCCACGTTGGTGAGCAGTTCCGCGGCGCTGAAATAGAGCGCCGACTCCATTTCGGGTGTTGGTCGCTGGGGCAGGTCCACGTGCACGTCGACGGGCACCGCGCTGCGTGCGGCCAGGGTCTCGATCGCGGTGCTCAGGCCGGAATCCAACGCGGGCGGGTGAATGCCCCGCACGATGTCCCGCAGCTCGGTCAGTGCCTCCACCACCGCGCCCTGGGCCTGCGTCACCATCGCCCGCAGCTCCGGCTCGCCGACTCGCCGCTCGATGCGCGACAGCGCGACGCCCAACGCGACCAGCCGGGCCTGCGTTCCGTCGTGCAGGTCCCGCTCCACCCGCCGCAGGAGTGCGGCCGCATCCGCCCGCAACGCGGCCCGGCTGGCCTCCAGCGCAGCTATCCGGGCTCGCTCCGGGCCCGGCTCCAGCAGCGCCCCCACCAACCGCCGGTCCAACCACACGATGAGCCGGAAATACCACGGAAACGCCAGCAGCGCGGCCAACCCCTGTGCGGCCAGACCCCAGGTGCCGCCCCACGGCGGATCCTGCGGGAACCGGTGCATCCACACGGGGTACGCGAGCCCCAGCAGCCCTCCCACGATGAGGACCCCGCCGAGGTAGGTGGCCGCGGTCATCAGCGGCAGCCGGGCTAAGCAGTACCCGAGGGCCCTCCAACCGCTGGCGTCTGTCAGCACCGCAGCCGCCCAGCGCACCGGGCCCGACCCGCGGCGTCGCAGCGGTGGCGGGTTCGGCCAACTCCAGCCGAGGAAGAGCTGGGCCGGTCCACGGAAGTACCGCACTGTCAGCCGGACCAGCACCAGCACACCGGTCAGCAGCGGTAGCCCGATCGTCAGCAGCGACAGCGCGGAGAACACCAACCCCAGCAGTGCCAGCGCGAACGTCGGCACGGCCAGTACGGCGCCGGTGACCGCGTATCCGACCTCACGCCAGGTACGGCCGGCCACCGGCGCGCGCAGGACCGTGGCGACGACCGATCTCACGCGTCGACCGCCAGCGACTCCACCGCCGGGCGGCGCATCGCGACCAGCGCCGGCACCACGGTGCCCAGCAGGACCAGACCGATCACCGCGGCCAGGCCGACGGTCAGCTGCCCGCTCGGCAGGTACGGCATCCACGTGCCCAGCATGCCGTGCAGCATCGGCACCAGGGTGACCATCGCGACCACCGTACCCATCGCCAGAGCGGTCAGGGTCACCATCAGGGCTTCGCAGACGACCACGGCCAGCACCCTCATCCTGCTCGCGCCGACCAGCCGGGTCACCGCAAGCTCCCGGCGCCGGGCCAGCAGCACGGTCACCAACGTGTTCACCGCTGCGACCGCGGCGAAGGCCACATAGACGGCAGTCCCGGAGTACTCCGTCCACACTCGTGCCGCCGATTCGGGGGCGGCGTTCACATGTTCGGACGTGGTGTGCGTGAGCACCTTCACCATGGCGAACGCGATGGCGAGCACCAGTGGTACCAGCGCGCCGGACAGCGCCTTGGACCGCACCGCGAGGTTGTCCGCAGCCAGCGCCCCGGTGCCCCCGAACAATCGCGCCAGCGGGGCGGCCATCCGCAGCAGGACCGGACCGAGGAAACCGGCCCCGACGCACAAGGCCAGCATCGTGAGGAAGCTCGACTCGCCGGCCTTCGCCGGGTCGCCGTTCGCGATCTGGATCGACAGCAGTACGCCGCCAGCCACGAGTACCACCCCGATCGCGGTACGCACAAAGCTGAGCTGCCGCCGCGGAACGGCCGTCTCGGTCAGCGCGGCGGCGGGGCGTACCCGTGCGGGACGAATCGCGGCGACCAGCGCACCGAGCATCGACGCCCCGACGGTGATGCCCAACGCGGCGGGCAGCGCCGCGGTCGAACTGTGGAACGTCACGCCCTGTGGGATCACCCCGTGCCCGGTGAGCCCCGCCAACCAGGCGCGGGCGAGTAGGGCACCGAGTGGCACCCCGAGCAGGACCGCCGGCACCGCCACCGCAGCGGCCTGGGCCGCCACCGCGCGGCGCACCCGCCCGGGAGTGGCACCGACCGCCCGCACCAGCGCGATGTCCCGGCCCTGCCGGGCGATCGACGACGTCATGGTCAGCCCAACGATCAATGCGGTCAGGTACACCGACATCACCACGAAAAGCGTGGCCATCTCGGGGATGCTGCTCTCCGTCAACGCCTGGCGGGCGGCCGGGTCCAACCGCGCGCCGGACAGCGAGGAGGTGGCGCCGAGCGCTCCGGACGCCAGCGCGGCGGCCAGGCACTGCGTGATGAACGGGCCAGCGAATGCCCACGGCTGCTTGCGCAGCGCCTGCCTGGTCAGCCCCGCGTTCACCGGGCCACCGCCGGGTCAGTCACCGTGCGGGCCAACCGCTCCGTGATGGTTGTCGGATCGGGCGTCGGGCCGTCCGCCACCACCTCACCGTCGCGCAGCAGGATGAGCCGGTCGCTCCAGGCCGCAGCCATCGGGTCGTGGGTGACCATCACCACCGTCACCCGGGAGCGGTCCACCCCGCTCCGAAACAACTGCAGAACCTGCGCACCGGTGGTCGGGTCCAACGCCCCGGTTGGCTCATCAGCGAAGACCACGGCGGGACGGCCAGCCAACGCACGGGCAATGGCGACCCGCTGACGCTGGCCACCGGACAACTCACCAACCGACCTGCCAGCCAGCCCGGACAGCCCGACCTCGGCCAGCACCTCGTCGAGCGGGCGCGGGCGCGGACCACCCAGTCGACGGGGCAGCAGCACGTTCTGCCGCACCGTCAGTTCCGACAGCAAGTTGTAAGACTGGAACACGAAACCCACCCGGTCGCGCCGCAGCCGGGTCAGCGCACCTTCGCGCATCCGAGTGACGTCGCGGCCGACCAGCCGGACCCGCCCCGACGTCGGCCGGTCCAGCCCGGCCGCGCACTGAAGCAGGGTGCTCTTGCCCGACCCGGTCGCGCCCATCACCGCCACGAACGTGCCGGCCGCCACCGCGAGTGAGGCGCTGCGAAGAGCGGCGACCGGCCGGCGGCGCGAGCCGTAGATGCGGGTCACCCCGTCAAGTTCCACCACGTTGTCCATGCGCTCCAGCCTCGGCGCCGGCGGCGGCAGGGACATCCGGGTGGCCCGAACGGTACGGGTGCGGTTATCCGCACCACCTTGTGAGAGGCCTACCTGGTGTTCGCGCCCGACCGCCTGGACTTCGCCGCTGCCGAGCGGTCCACGGCGGTACTAACCGCAGCGGAGAAGGACCAGTTCACCGCAGCGCTGCACACCGGCGATCCCCGCTGGGTCCTCGGGCGTGACAGCCGAGCTTTCGCCCGGATCAGGGGACGATCACCACGCCGCCGCGCACGCCGCCCTGGGCCAGCCGCTCGTGGGCGCTCGCCGCGTCGGCGAAGGGGTACACGTCAGCGACCCGGAGCGGGATGTCGCCGCTGATGACGAGTTTGACCAGTTCGCCGAGCCGGGTTCCGTCCGGTAGCACCTCCAGCGCGAAGGTCCGGATTCCGCGTACCGGCTCCGGGCGGAGCGGGGGTGACGCGGCCACGTAGCCGCCGCCGTCCCGAACGAGGTCCAGCAGCGAGGAGCCGATCACCGCCAGGTCGATGACCGCGTCGAACGTGCCCGTCGGGTCGTCGGTGCGGGACAGGAACGCCGCACCCAGCGACTCGACGAACTCGCGGTCGTTCGCCCCGGCGAGTCCTGTGGCGTGCAGACCGGTCGACCGGGCGAGCGCCAGAACGAACCCACCGACCTGTCCGGCGGCGCCGGTGACGAGCACTGTTGAACCCGTGGGGAGCGCGAGCAGGTCGAGTGCCTGGGCGGCGGCGAGGCCATTGGTCGGCAGGGTCGCCGCCTCGGTGGCGGGGACACCGGCGGGCGCGGAGGTCAGCCAGGCGGCGTCGAGGACCACGTATTCAGCGTGGGCGCCGGCAGTGGTTTGCAGCCATGGCGAGAAGCCGATGACCTCGTCGCCGATCGCGTACTCGTCGACCGATGGGCCGACCGCGTCGACGCTGCCGGCAACGTCCCAACCGGGCGTGTACGGCAGGCCGGTCGGCAACGGGGCCGGAAACCGACCGGAGCGGACCATCAGATCGACCGGATGGACGACCGACGCCGCGACCCGCACCCGTACCTGCCCCGGCGCGGGCTCGGGCACCGGCATCTCGGCCACGTGCAGGACCTCCGGTCCTCCGAACTGTGCATAGCTGACTGCGCGCATCGCCGTCTCCTTCGTGGGACTTCGTTCTCACCACGACCGTACGAAGCATCGGCACTGTGAGAAAGTAGGTACCTTAAAGTGCCTAGGGCACCAAAGGAGGAAAGATGGCGACGTCGACCGCAGCGAAACGCCGTGAACAGGCGAAACGTGACTACGACGCGTTCCTTGACCAGTGCCCGACCCGTGAGCTGCTGAGCAGACTCACCGACAAGTGGGTCGCCCTGGTGATCCCAGCGCTCGTCAACGGCCCGCAGCGGCACGGCGAGCTCGCTCAGCGCATCGCCGGCGTCAGCCAGAAGATGCTCACCCAGACCCTGCGCACCCTGGAGCGCGACGGACTGGTCACCCGCACCGTCACCGCCTCGGTGCCGGTCCGTGTCGACTACGAGCTCACCCCGCTCGGCCACGAACTGTTCCCGGTCATGATCGCGATCAAGGACTGGGCCGAGTCGCACATGGACCGCGTCTTCGAAGCCCGGACCCGATACGACGCACGCCCCTGAGATCCCGCGACGCCGATTGCGTCCGAAACCGCCGCGATGTTTCCGCCCGGAGCTGCCTGGTGCGGACCGCCAAGATCACCGCCGGCTTTGCCGCTGTGCGAACAAGAGATCTTGGACAGTTTCCGTTCCATAATGACGGAAACTGTCCAAGATTCACGCCCATGCCCACGGCGTCGCCTGACATCGGTCCGGTGGGGTCGTCTCTACCCGGCGCTTGCCCCGGAGTCGACAGGGCGGGACAGCACCAACGCCTGCGCGGCGATGACGCGTTCGCCGTCGAAGGTCAGCGCCGGTGACCCGTACAGCTGATAGCCCTTGTCGAGAAGCGCGCTGACGCGGGCGCAGAACTCGGCATCATCGGGCCCGGTGATGAGACGGTAGCCGAGCGGCTTCGTGTGATCCGACACCGCTGCATTGTCACCGTCCGGACGCCGGAGCGCCGTCCCGGGCAGCATCCCGTGACAGAACGCTGCTCACAGCAGGTGGGTGCGGAGGAACTCCAGCTCCAGGGGGAGTAGCCGCTCGGCGGTGCCGTTCGCGGCCATGTGCGTAGCCCCGGTCAGCGGCAGCACGGCGTGCGGTCGGCCGGTGCTCAACAGGGCGGCCGAGAGTCGGAGGGTGTGCGCGGCCACCACGTTGTCGTCGGCCATGCCGTGCACCAGCAGCAACGGGCGGGCCTGCTCCGGGCTGGTGACCGGCTCGGCGGCCAACTCGACCAGCGAATGGTGCGCGTAGATGTCCTGGCCGTCTTCCGGCAACCCCAGATAACGCTCGGTGTACGCGGTGTCGTACAGCGCCCAGTCGGTCACCGGGGCCCCCGCGATCCCGCACCGGAACAGCTCCGGGTGCCGCAGCACCGCCAAGCCGGCCAGCCACCCGCCGAACGACCAACCGCGCACCCCCACCCGTCCCAGGTCCAGGTCCGGGTGCTTGCCGGCGAGCGCGGTCAGCGCGTCGATCTGGTCGGTCAGGATCACGTCGGCGACCCGCCGGTGGATCGCCTTCTCGAACGACGGCGCGACGCCCGGCGTACCCCGGTTGTCGATGGTGACCACCGCGAACCCGGCGTCGGCCCACCACTGCCGCTCCAACCACGCGGCCCGCGCCGCCACGACCTCCTGGTGCCCCGGGCCGCCGTAGATGTCCAACAGCACCGGCAGCCGCCGGCCCGTCACGTGGTTGTCCGGGTAGAGCACCGCCGCCGGCAGCCGCCGGTCGGTCACCCGTTCGAGCAGCGGCAGCGGCGAATACGGCGGGGCGGCGGCGAACGAGCGCAACTCGGCGATTTCCTGATCGCCGCGACGCACCGTCCAGCGCACCCCTGCGTGATCCAGCGACGTGACCCCGACGGCCAGCACGTCCCCGCCCACAGCGGCGGTGTACCAGCCGGAGTCGGTGGTGAGCCGACGCGCGTCCACGCCACCGCCGATGGTGGTGCGGACCCGGAACAGGTGCCGCTCGCTCGGCTCGCCGTCGCTCGCCTCCACGAGCAGGTCGGCCGGGCCGGTGGCGGCCGGCAGCCGACCCACCACCCGTCGTACGTACAGCGACGGCGGGGTGAGCAGGGTGCCGTCCGCGAACAGGCATCGGGCGTCGTACCCGTCGTGGGCAAGTTCCCCACCGACCAGTACGCGGCCATCCGGCAGGTGCGCGGGGGTGCCGGCGATCGGTTCGACCCAGCGAGGATCGGCCAGCTCGGCGTGCACCTGCGTCTCACCGGTGCGCGGGTCGACCGCCAGCACCAGCCCGTGCTGCTGCGAACGGCGCAGCACGGTGATCAACGGAGTGCCCTCGCCCCAGCTCACCCCGGTCAGGTATGGGTAGGTCTCCCGGTCCCAGTGCACGTCGACCCAGCCGTCGTCCAGGTCCAGCAGGTGCAGGCTGACCTCCGCGTTCGGCCCACCGGCCCGGGGGTACGCGATGGCGGTCGGCGGGCTCGCCGGCTCGGCCGGGTCGTGCAGGTGCCACCGCTCCAGGCGGGACTCGTCGACCCGGGCGGCGAGCACCGAACGGCTGTCCGGCGACCACCAGTACCCCCGGAACCGGCCGAACTCCTCCGCCGCGATGTGCTCGGCCAACCCCCAGCTCACCCCGGCGTCCTCGCCGGCCAGCAGGGTGTCGGTGCCGTCGGGGTCGATCACCCGCAGTTCACCCCGACGCACCCCTTCGGCGGCGTCCGTCACGTATGCCAACCGCTGCCCGCTCGGGTCCGGACGTGGGTCCAGCACCGGGCCGGCGGTCACCACCTCCACCACGTCGCCGTGCACCAGATCGGCCCGGAACAACCGCCCGGCCAGCGCGAACACCGCAACCCGGCCGGCCGCGTCCAACGCGTACGAGCCGATGCCGGCGGCGCTGAGCCGCAGCCGCTCGCGGAGCGCGCGTTCGCCGGGGGAGAGGGAGCGGACGTCCCCGCCCTCGCCCAGCAGGGTCGCCGGGTCGGCGACCAGCCGCTCCTCGCCGGTGCCCACGTCCAACAGCCAGAGTGCGTCCGCCGGATCCTCGGGGCCGGCGGAACGCAGGAAGATCACCCGGGAGCCGTCCTCAGCCACCGAGACAGCGCGTGGCGCGCCGTGGCTGAACCGGCGGGTGCGGGCGGCCAGCTCCGGAAAGTCCACACGCCAAATCGTAGAGCCGGAGCGGGGGTGATGTGGCCGACCTGGGCGGACGCGTCAGCGTTGGCTGGGCCGAACCGCCAGTTAGAGTGACCGTCGTGACGATGCTGCCCGACCGCCGCCTGCTGCTGGTCCACGCGCACCCCGACGACGAGTCGATCGGCACCGGCTCGACGATGGCCCACTACGCCGCCGACGGCGCGCACGTCACGCTGGTGACCTGCACGCTCGGCGAGGAGGGCGAGATCCACGTGCCAGCGCTGGCGCAGCTCGCCGCCGCCGAGGCCGACCAGCTCGGCGGGTACCGGGTGGCCGAGCTGGCCGCCGCGTGCGCCGCGCTCGGCGTCAGCGACCACCGTTTCCTCGGCGGCGCCGGCCGCTACCGTGACTCCGGGATGATGGGGCTCGCGACGAACGAGCACCCCCGGGCGTTCTGGCAGGCCGACCTCGACGAGGCCGCCGGGCACCTCGTGGAGATCCTGCGAGAGGTACGCCCGCAGGTGCTCGTCACGTACGACCCGAACGGCTTCTACGGCCACCCCGACCACATCCAGGCGCACCGGGTGGCCATGCGCGCCGTCGAGCTGGCCGCGGAGGAGGGCTGCGCCCCGCTCAAGGTCTACTGGACGGCCCTGCCGCTCAGCGTCCTGGAGGCCGGCATGACGCATTTCGCCGAGTCGTCCGACAACCCGTTCGGCGGCATCGAGGACATCGCCGACCTGCCCTTCGGCACCCCGGACGCCCAGATCGGCGCCCGTATCGACGGCACCGACCAGCACACGGCCAAGGAGGCCGCGATGCGGGCGCACGCCACCCAGATCCCGGCCAACTCGTGGCTCTACTCGATCGCCGGCAACTTCGGTGGCGAGTTCATGGGCGTGGAGTTCTTCACCCTCGCGTTGGGTGAGAAGGGCCCCGGCGCCGGGCCGTACGGCTGGGAGGACGACCTCTTCGCCGGCCTGCCCGCGGGAACCGCCCCGGACCGGTCCCCGGTCGCGGCGGCGGTTTCCCGGTGACCCTGCCGGCCGCACCGATGACGGTCGTGGAGGACCAGGAAGCCCCGCCCCCGGCGGGGCCACCGCCGCGCCTGCTGGACCTGGGCGTCCGGGTGGTCGGTGGGATCGTCGTGGTCATCGCCGGTGTGCTGACCGGCGTACTGGAGCTGCTGCTCGCCACGCTCCGCGTCGGCGGGCAACTGGTCGGCGTGTCGGTGCTCCTCGCCATCGGCGCCAACATCCTGCTGAGTTGGTTCGCGTACGAGGCGGTCGGCCGTCGCTGGGCGGTGGCGCTGCCGGCGGTGCCGTGGTTCGCGCTGATGGCGGTCGCCGCCATCCGAACCAACGAGGGCGACCTGTTGCTGGCCGGCGACAACTGGGTCGGGCTGGCCATGATCGTGGCCGGCGCGATGACCTTCGCGGTGATGGGCTTCCGGCAGATCCTCGCCCCACAGCCGACCATGCTGGGCGGCTGACGCCGGGCTGGTTTCGGCTGCTGTCGGGTGATGACGGCTCCCAGGTAAGGGTGGTAGATATTCCTGCCAGGGATGCGAACCCCGCGACGGGGCGTACGGCAGGAGGGTCCGGCGATGAACAAGCGGTGGCGTGACCTCGGGGTGCTCGTTGCAGCGCTGTTCGCGGTCAACGTGGTCGCCCGATTGATCATCCGGCTCGGCTTCGACGGTGACGACACCGCCGCCGACCGGGTGTCGCTGGCGATGTTCACGGTGATCGGCCTGATCCTCGCCGTGGTCGCCTTCCGTTGGGGTCGTCGCCGACCGCTGGCGGGCTGGGCTGCCGACATGGCCCTCGTGGTGCCGGTGGCGTTGCTGCTGACTGTGCTGGTCGGGCCCCTGCTGGTCGGTCACGACCCGTTCGCCGGCGGCGCGGCGACGTTCTTCGCGCAGATCTGGCTCTACCTGCTCGCCAGCGGCGCCGGGTTGCTGATCGGCTATCTGGTGCTCACCGCGCTCGGCCGTGACTACCGCTCTCAGCAGCTCAAGCGGTACGCCGAGGTCAAGGCCGCGAAGCCCCGCCGGGTCGTCCGCCGCTGACACCGCCCGGCTCGGCCGTCCCGACGTTGCGGCCGCCCGTCTGGGCCGCCCGAACGCAGCTTGATCGACTCGGCTTCCTTGAAGTCGGGGGGTTCCGGGCGTCCGGATGCCGCGACTTCCTGAAAGCCGAGTGGATCAAGCGCCGGGCCGCCGCCGTGCCGGGCCGCCGCCGTGCCGGGCCGCCGCCGTGCCGGGCCGCCGCCGGGCCCGGCGGCGCTCGACGCGCGCCTCGCGAGTCAGTTCGGGGCGACCCGGGTCAGGTAGGTGTGGTGGGTGACGAAGCCGAGCCGCTGGTAGAGCGCGACCGCCGCCGCGTTGCGCTGCTCGACCTGGAGGAACGCGTGCGTCGCGCCAGCTGACACGCCCCAGTTGGCCAGCTCGTGGATCACGCGGCGGGCCAATCCCTGACGGCGGGCCGCCGGTACCACCTCGATCAGGCTGAGGCCCAACCAGCGCCCCTGGCCGGTCACGGTGCCGCGGCCGACGGCCACCAGGGCGTTGTCGGCGTACACGTGGGCGAAGCGGACCTGGCCCACGGCGGTGAGGACGTGTCGGGCGGCGTCCGGCAGGCCGCCCTTGCGGCCGGCGGCGATGGCCAGCCATTCGTCGCTGGGCTCGGTGGCCAGCTCGACGACCGCACTGCCCCACCCGTCGGCCTGGCCGCTGGCGGGCGTCGACGCCGGCAGGGGCAGCGGCGCGGTCTGCACCAGCGTCGGCGGGCGGGTGCCCCAGCCGCGGTCGTCCAGTTCGGCACCGACCGGAGCGGCGAGGGGCAGCGGCGTGTTGATCAAGGCGGGTTGCCCTCGCTCGGCGTACCAGCGCTCCACCGCGTCGACCGCGGCGGCCAGTGGTCGGTCCGGGTCGCCGATCGGCAGCGCCGAGTTGGCGCGCCCGGTCCAGCCCTCGGCCGACCGGAGCAGCCAGTCACCCAGTCGGCCCCGCGTTGGTGCGGGCCAGGCCTCGTCGGCGGCCCGCTCCAGGGCCACGACGGCCGCAGCGGTCGGCCGACGGGTCGGCGGAACGCGCTTGGCGCGGTGGACCTGCGCCACCGGGACCCGAAGCGGCCCCTGCGCGGTGGCCAGCGTGAGATGAGTCTCGCTCAGCTCGACCAGCTCGCCGAGGGCATCGGAAAATAGCGGGCGGCCCTCGCGAATCCCCACAATCCGGCGGACCACGATTCGGTGTCCCACATCCTGCTGTCGGAGCACGATCGACCCCCTCCCCGGCGAGATACTAGGCTCTTACCGTCGCGGGAGATCGCGGCGAGTCTTGCGGAGGAGAAGACCGGTGACCTACATCATCGCCGAGCCGTGCGTAGATGTGCTCGACAAGGCATGCATCGAGGAGTGCCCGGTCGACTGCATTTACGAGGGCAATCGGATGCTCTACATCCACCCCGACGAGTGCGTCGACTGTGGTGCCTGTGAGCCCGTCTGCCCTGTAGAGGCGATCTTCTACGAGGACGACGTCCCGGAGCAGTGGAAGGACTACACCGGCGCGAACTACGAGTTCTTCGAGGACCTGGGCTCGCCCGGTGGCGCCTCGAAGGTCGGCAAGGTGGAGAAGGACGCCACCTTCGTCGCCGCGCAGCCGCCGCGCGGCGAGGGCCACTGAACCGGCCCGCGCCGGTCTCGTCGCGGCTGCCCGAGTTCACCTGGGACACCCTGGACGCCGCGGCCACGTTGGCCGCGGCGCATCCGGAGGGCCTGATCAACCTCTCCATGGGTACGCCGGTCGACCCGGTGCCCGAGGTGATCCGGCGGGCGTTGGCTGACGCGTCCGACGCTCCCGGTTACCCGCTGACCGCCGGCACTCCGGCGTTGCGGGCCGCCATCGCGGCGTGGGTGTCCCGGGCCTGTGGCGCCGGCGTCGACGGTCTCGGTGTGCTGCCGACCATCGGCTCGAAGGAGCTGGTGGCCTGGCTGCCCACGCTGCTTGGCATCGGCCCGGGTGACGTGGTGGTGGTGCCGTCGGTCGCGTACCCCACCTACGAGGATGGCGCCCGGCTGGCCGGTGCCACAGTCGTTCGTGCCGACTCGCTCACGGCGGTCGGGCCGACCTCGCGGGTTCGCCTGGTCTGGGTCAACTCGCCCGGCAACCCGACCGGCCGGGTGCTGCCCGCGGCGCACCTGCGCAAAGTGGTCGACTGGGCCCGCGAACGTGGCGCGGTGGTCGCGAGCGACGAGTGCTACCTGCCCCTGGGCTGGTCGGCCGACCCGGTCTCGGTGTTGTCTCCGCAGGTCAGCGGGGGCAGCTACGCCGGGGTGCTGGCCGTGCACTCGCTCTCCAAGCGGTCCAACCTCGCCGGCTACCGGGCCGGCTTCGTGGCCGGCGACCCGGCGCTCGTCGCCGAGCTGCTCAAGGTCCGCAAGCACGCCGGCATGATCGTGCCCGCGCCGGTGCAGGCGGCCATGGTCGCCGCGCTGGAGGACGAGCGACACGCCGAGGAGCAGCGGGAGCGTTACCGGGCCCGCCGGGAGGTGCTCGCCGCGGCGTTCACCGGTGCCGGGTTCACCGTCGAGCACTCCGAGGCGGGCCTCTACCTCTGGCTGACCAGGGGTGAGGACTGCTGGCAGACGGTCGACTGGCTGGCGCGACGCGGCATCCTGGTCGCCGCCGGCGCCTTCTACGGCCCGACGGCCGGGCAGCATGTCCGGGTCGCGCTGACCGAGTCCGACGAGCACATCGCCGGCGTCGCGGCGCGCCTCGCCTGATCGCGGCGCCGGGCGGTCGAGCATGACGGACAGGCCGGGTGCGCGGGTACGGGCGGCGGTCGTCGGCACCGGCCTGATCGGTGGCTCGGTGCTGCTCCGGATGGTCGCCGCCGGCATCGACGTGGTCGGGTGGGACCCGGACGAGGCCACCCGGCGGGAGACCCGTCGGGTGGGCGTACCCGCGCCGGACCGCCTGGTCGAGGCGGTGACCGACCGGGACGTGGTCTTCCTGTGCGGACCGTTGCCCACCCTGCCGGCGACGCTGGTCGACGTGGCGGCGATGACCGGTGAGCGTTGTGTGCTCACCGACGTCGGTAGCACCAAGGAACAGGTGGCGGCGTTCGCCGCCGCGCACGGGCTGACGCACCGGTTCGTGCCCGGCCACCCGATGGCGGGCACCGACCGGGCGGGCTTGACGGCCGCGCGCCCGGACCTGCTCACCGGCGCGGCCTGGGTGCTCTGTCCGGCGCCCGGCCCGGCCACCACCGCGTTCCGTTGGCTGGCCGAGCTGCTGGTGGAGGTCTTCGAGGCCCGGGTGGTGCCGATGTCCGCCACGGAGCACGACTCGGCCGCCGCGCTCGCGTCACACGTGCCGCACCTGCTCGCCGGCGCGCTGGCCGGCGCCGTGCAACGCGCGCCGCTGCGCGACGCGATCCTCGCGCTCGCCGCCGGCAGCTTCTCCGACGGCACCCGGGTCGCCGGAACCCCGGCCGATCGGACCGCCAACATGCTGCTCGGCAACCGGGACCGGGTGCTGCGTGAGCTGGCCGAGGTCACCGCGTTCCTGGACGACCTGACCACCGCGCTGCGCGCCGATGACGCCCCGGCGCTGACCGCACGCTACGACGAGGCGCGGGCCTCCCGGGTGGCGCTGCGCGACAGGCGGTTCGACGTGGACGACAGACAGTTCCCGGCCGGTGGTGACCACGCCGCAGAGGTGTCCTGGTTGCGCGAGCTGGGGGTGGCCGGCGGCTACCTGGCCGGCCTGCACGTCGACGCGGACACCGTCTCCTACGCGGCGCGGCGCCCCGTCGCTGACTAGGCTGAGGGGCATGGCGACGGACGGTCCGGTGGTGCAGGTGCGCGGCGAGGCGTACCGGGAGGTGCCGCCCGAGCTGGCCCGGTTCGCGGTCACCGCGACGGCGCGTGACCGGGACCGGGAGGCGACGCTCACCCGGTTGGCGGAGCGGGCCGCCGCCGTTCGGGTGCTGTTGGACGGCTCCGGGCCGGCGGTGGCGCGGCGGGAGACCGGCGACCTGCGGGTGCGGCCGGAGACCCGGCGCTCGGGCGAGCGGGTGGTCGCCTGGCACGGCAGAGTCACCACGACCGTCACTGTCACCGACTTCACCGCCCTGGGTGAGCTGATGCTCCGGCTCGCCGATCAGGACCAGGTCGAGGTGGCCGGCCCCTGGTGGGAGCTTCGTCCGGACAGCCCCGCTCACCGTGCGGTCCGGCACGCCGCGATCAGCGACGCGCTGCTGCGGGCCCGAGAGTACGCGGAGGCGCTGGGCGCTCAGGTCACCTCGTTGATCGAGCTGGCCGACGCGGGTCCCGGCGACCGACCAATGTTCGCCAGTGCGGCCTTCGCCCGAGGCGGTGGCGCGGGCGGTGGTCCGCCGGAGCTTGAGCTGGATCCGCAGCCGCAGACCGTGCAGGCGGCGGTGCAGGCGCGGTTCACCATCAGCGACCCGGTTCTGGGCTGATGCCGCCGGCCCGGGTGCTGTCCGCCGACGAGTTGGTGGCGCGGGCGTTGGCGCTCGCCGAGGCCGGCCCGCGACAGCTGCTCGGCATCGCCGGCGCGCCGGGCGCCGGGAAGTCCACCCTGGCGGAACGGATCGTCGCCGAGATCGGGCCGGCAGCCTGCCTGGTGCCGATGGACGGTTTCCACCTGGCGCAGACGCAACTGGTTCGCCTGGGCCGCGCCGACCGCAAGGGCGCTGTGGACACCTTCGACGCCAACGGGTACGTCTCGTTGCTGCGCCGGCTCCGCCGGTTGGAGCCGACGTCGGTCTACGCGCCGGAGTTCCGCCGGGAGCTGGAGGAGCCGGTGGCCGGCGCGATCGAGGTGCTGCCGTCGGTCCGGCTGGTGGTGACCGAGGGCAACTATCTGCTGTTGCCGGATTTCCCCTGGCAGGAGATCCGACCACTGCTGCACGAGGCATGGTTTCTCGACCTGGACGCCGAGGTGCGGCACCGCCGGCTGACCGCCCGGCACGAGGCGTTCGGTCGGTCTCCGGAGCAGGCGCGGGCGTGGGCGCTGGGCAGCGACGAGTCGAACGCCGCCTTGATCACCCCCACCGCCGACCGGGCTGACCTGGTCGTCCGCCTGTCAGATCCACCGACCGTCTAGCCGAGTTCGCGGACCGGCCGGGCCGGGTTGCCGACGGCCACCACGTTGGCGGGCAGGTCCCGGGTGACCACCGCGCCCGCGCCGACGACGGTGTCCGCGCCGATCGTCACGCCGGCCAGGACTATCGCGCCACCGCCGAGCCACACGTTGTCGCCGATGGTGATCGGCTTGGCCGCCTCCCACTTGTCCCGTCGCGGGCCGGGCTCGACCGGATGCGTCGGGGTGAGCAGCTGCACGTTGGGGCCGACCTGGACGTCCGCGCCGAGGGTGATCGGAGCGACGTCGAGGAAGACCGCGTTGTAGTTGACGAAGCTGCGGGGGCCGATCCGGATCTGCCAGCCGTAGTCGCAGTAGAACGGTGGGCGGATCCAGGTGTCCTCGCCGAGTTCGCCGAGGAGTTCACGCAGTGCCGCGATCCGCGCCTGCGGATCGGCCCCGGGAGTGGTGTTGAAGCGCTCCATCAGCCGGGCGGCCCGGTCCAGATCGGCGATGATTTCGGGATCGTCGGCGATGTATGGCTCGCCGGCGAGCATCCTGTCCTTCATGGAGGTCACCGCCCGATCATGCCGGCCGGTTCGTCGGCTCGTGGCGGGTCCGTCACTTTCTGGCCTTCTTTTTGCATACTCGGTATGCAATTCTGGGTTGTCAATGTGACTCCATCCATCAAGACGCTTGACCAGGAGGATCCGTTGCACCAGGGAAGAAGATTGGCCGCTCTCGGCCTCGTGTTCGCGCTGGCGCTCTCCGCGCCGGCTCCCGCCTCGGCCACGACCGCCGCGCCCGCCCCACCGGGCGGCACCGACAAACAGTCCACTCCGGGTGGACCCATCGCCAACCGCTCGACCACCGTCACGCTGATCACCGGTGACCGCGTCACAGTCACCGCGTCCGGTGCCTCGGTCCGGCGCGGCGCCGGCCGCGAGGACGTGCAGTTCCTGGTCCAGCGCGAGCGCGGACGCCTCACCGTGACGCCGACGGACGCGCTGCCGTTGCTGCGCTCCGGCCGGGTGGACCGGCGACTCTTCGACATCACCGGGCTGGTCGAGGCGGGTTACGACGACACCAGGCGCAGCACCCTGCCGCTGCTGGTGTCGTACGGCTCGACGGGGACCGCCCGGCGTGCCCCGGCCGCCCTGCCCGGCACGCGGCTGACCCGCGACCTGCCGGTGATCCGCGGTGCCGCCCTGAACAGCGACAAGTCCTCCCTCGGCGCGGTGTGGGCGACTCTCGCCACCGGTCGAACTGGGGCCCGGCTCGACGCGGCGGGGGGCGTCGAGCGGATCTGGCTGGACGGGCGTCGACAGGTGAGCCTCGACCACAGCGTGCCGCAGATCGGCGCGCCCGCCGCCTGGGCGGCCGGCTTCACCGGCGCCGGAGTGTCCGTCGCGGTGCTGGACACCGGCGTCGACGCGACCCACCCGGACCTGGCCGGCAAGGTGGCCGAGGCGCGCAACTTCACGGAGGCCACCGACGCTCGCGACACTGTCGGCCACGGCACCCACGTGGCCTCGACGATCGCGGGCTCCGGCGCGGCCTCCGACGGTAAGTACCGGGGCGTGGCACCGGACGCGACGCTGCTGGACGGCAAGGTCTGCGAGGACAACGGCTGCCCCGACTCGGCGATCCTCGCCGGCATGCAGTGGGCCGCGGTCGAGAAGAAGGCCGCAGTGATCAACATGAGCCTCGGCGGCTGGGACACCCCGGAGGTCGACCCGCTGGAGGAGGCGGTGCAGACCCTGACCGCGCAGACCGGCACGCTGTTCGTCCTCGCCGCCGGCAACGACGGCTCGGACGGCTCGGTCGGCTCCCCGGCCAGCGCCGACGCCGGGCTCGCGGTGGGCGCGGTGGACCGCGACGACGAACTGGCCGACTTTTCCAGCCGGGGCCCGCGAGTCGGCGACGACGCGCTGAAGCCGGACATCACCGCGCCCGGCGTCGACATCGTCGCCGCCCGGTCCGCCAACGGCGTCATCGGTGATCCGGTGGGGGACCGCTACGTCACGCTTTCCGGCACCTCGATGGCCACCCCGCACGTGGCCGGGTCGGCCGCGCTGCTGGCCCAGCAGCACCCCGGATGGCGCGCTGACCGGCTCAAGGCCACCCTGATGGCAGCCGCCAAGCCGCACCCGGACCAGACCGCCTACCAGCAGGGTGCCGGGCGGGTCGACGTCGCACACGCCATCACCCAGCAGCTCACCTCCGACCCGGTGAGCGTCTCGTTCGGGCGCACGCTCTGGCCGCACACTGACGACGTTCCGATCACCCGCACGGTGACCTGGCGCAACGACGGTCCGGCCCCGGTCACCGTGGACCTGAGCATCGAGGGCGCCGGCCCCGGCGGTCGGGCGCTGCCGGTCGGCCTCTTCCAGTTGGGCGCCGACCAACTCACAGTGCCGGCAGGTGGCACGGCCGCCACGACCGTCACCACTGACACCCGGGTCGGCGACGCCGACGGCTACTGGACCGGGCGGATCGTGGCCCGGTCCGGTGCTGCGGTAGCTGTCACCCCGCTGGCCGTGAACCGGGAGGTGGAGAGCTACACGCTCACGGTGGAGCACCTGAACCGCGCCGGAGCGCGCACAGCGGACCACTGGACGTCACTGGTCGGATTGGACACCTTCGGCTTCTGGGACGTCGTCAGTTCCGACGGGGTGGCCACCGTGCGGGTGCCCAAGGGGCACTACGGCCTGAGTGGCCTCGTCTTCGAGCCCGGTCCGGAGGACGAGCAGCGCGGGATGTCCCTGTTGATGCAGCCCGAGGTGACCGTCGAGCGGGACACCCGGATCGTCGTGGACGCCCGTCGGGCCAGGCCGGTGCGGACGACCGTTCCGGACCGGACCGCCGTCCCGCAACTGATCGACCTCAGCGGCAACTTCACCGCCGACGACGGCAGTGGGTACGGGGTCGGGCTCTGGGCGGAGACGTTCACCGGCCTGACCAGCGGTCAGATCGGCAAGCCGGTCAGCGCCGATACGTTCGTCGCAACCGTCAGCAGCAGCTGGACCACGCCGGAGGCGGACAAGAGCCCGTACCTGTACGCGTTGGCCGAGGCGATCCCTGGCCGGATGCCCACCGGGTTCGTCCGCGACTACACCCGGCGGGACCTGGCCACCGTCGTGCACCAGTTCCGCGGTGGCCAGCCGGGCACGGTGGCCGAGCGGCTCGTGTTCCCCGAGCTGGAGTACAACGTCGGCTATTCCGCTGTGGTCCTGCCCACCGTCGTGCCCGGCCAGCGGGTCGAGCACTACAACACCAGGAACGTGAAGTGGGAATCCGAAATCTACATCGGAACGGTGGACGAGGAAGGCTGGTTGAACCCGAACGCGGCGCTCTTCTCCGTCCCCACCGCCTACCGGGCCGGCCGGACGGTCCAGGAGATCTGGAACCAGGCGCCGTACTCACCGTCCTTCCCGAAACCGCGCTGGCCGCACCAGAGCGTCTCCCGGGTCGGCGACACCATCCTGGCCGACGTGCCGATGTACAGCGACGCGGCCGGGCACCCCGGCGCCTCGCTGACCGACAGTGAGCACACCAAGCTCTGGCGCAACGGCAAGCTGGTCGGGGAGAGCGAGTACGCCGGCTACGGGGAGTTCACAGTGCCACCGGGTGCTGCGGACTACCGGCTCGTCACGTCGGCGAAGCGGAGCTTCACCGACCTGAGCACCGATGTGGAATCCAGCTGGACCTTCCGGTCGAGGCACGTCGCCGGTGAGACGCCGGCCCGACTACCCCTGTCGACGGTGCGCTTCGCGCCGCCGCTGCGGGTCGACAACAGTGCTCCGGCCGGTCAGGGCTTCGTCGTGCCGGTACGGGTGCAGCGGCAGTCCGGCGCAGCGGCCAACCGGGTGGAGAAGCTCACCGTCGACGTCTCCTACGACGGCGGGAAGACCTGGAGCAGGGCGAAGCTGGTCCGCACCTCGACCGAGGGCTGGTCGGCCCTGTTGCGGCATCCGGCCGGCGCCGGCCACGTGTCGCTGCGGGCCACCGCCCGGGACACCGCCGGCAACACGGTGACCCAACGGATCATCCAGGCGTACCGGCTGCGCTGAGGCGTACCCCGTCCGGGGGGGGCGCCCGGCGCCGCCGGCCCCGCCGGGGCGGGCCGGGGTGGGGGGGGGGGGGGCGGGGGGGTGGGGGTGTGGCCCCGGGGCAGTACAGCGCCCCAAATGTGGCTGGCGCTGT
>NZ_JBEZEH010000054.1:0-32701 GCF_040648775.1 Micromonospora sp. NPDC049089 | reverse complement strand
GCCCGGTCGACGCGCTGGGCGTCGGCCGGGCCGCTGTGTCACGGGCGGGAAGGGACGGTGCGGGTCCCTTCCCGCCGTGTGGGTGGTGCGTCGGCCCTCGGCTCAGCCGAGACCGCCCTTGATGGCGCCGATGAGTTCGCCGTTGCTCGTGTCACCGGAGAGCTCCCAGAAGAACGCGCCACCGAGGCCCTGGTTGTTCGCGTACGTCATCTTGCCGTTGATGGTCGACGGGGTGTCGTAGCTCCACCAGTTGCTTCCGCACTTGGCGTACGCGGTGCCGGCGATCGTGCCGGTGGCCGGGCAGGTGTTCTTCAGGACCTTGTAGTCCTCGATGCCGGCCTCGTAGGTGCCCGGCGCCGCGCCGGTGGCGCTGCCACCCGGAGCGGCCTGGGTGACACCGGTCCAGCCCCGGCCGTAGAAGCCGATGCCGAGCAGCAGCTTGTTGGCCGGGACGCCCTTGCTCTTGAGCTTCTGGATCGCCGCGTCGGAGTTGAAGCCCTGCTGCGGGATGCCGGTGTACGAGGTGAGCGGCGAGTGCGGTGCCGTCGGACCCTGGGCCGCGAAGGCGCCGAAGTAGTCGTAGGTCATCGGCATCAGCCAGTTGAGGTTGCCGATGGCGCCGGCGTAGTCGGTGGCGTCGATCTTGCCGCCATTGCTGCCGTCCGCGGTGATGGCGGCGGTGACCAGGGCGCTGGACCCGAACTTCGACCGCAGCGCGCTGATCACGTTCTTGAACGCGTTCGGGCCGCTGGTGTCACAGGTCAGACCGCAGGCGTTCGGGTACTCCCAGTCGACGTCGATGCCGTCGAAGACGTCCGCCCAGCGCGGGTCCTCGACCAGGTTGTAGCAGCTCTCGGCGAACGCGGCCGGGTTCTGCGCGGCCTGGGTGAAGCCGCCGGACCAGGTCCAGCCACCGAACGACCAGATCACCTTGAGGTGCGGGTTGAGCTGCTTGAGCTTGCGCAGCTGGTTGAAGCTGCCGCGCAGCGGCTGGTCCCACGTGTCGGCGACGCCGTCCACGCTGTCCGCCGCCGTGTACGCCTTCTCGTAGTCGGCGTAGCTGTCGCCGATGGAGCAGCGACCACCGGTGGTGTTGCCGAAGGCGTACAGGATGTGGGTCAGCTTGGCGGCGGAGCCGCTGGTCTGGATGTTCTTGACGTGGTAGTTGCGCCCGTAGACGCCCCACTCGGCGAAGTAGCCGACGACCTTCTTGCCGCCGGTGTTCGGCGGCGGAGTGGTCGGCGGCGGCGTGGTGGGTGGAGGCGTTGTGGGGGGCGTCGTGGTCGGCGGGGTGGTGGTCGGCGGAGTCGTGGTCGGCGGGGTCGTTCCGCCGCCGCACGCGGCACCGTTGATGGTGCAGTTCAGCGGTGCCTTGAAGGCCCCGGTGCCGTTGTAACCCCAGCTGAACGAGGCGCCGGGGGCGATGCCGCCGGCCCAGCTCTTCTTGACCGCGACGTAGTGGTTGCCGCTGCTGGTGACGTCGGCGTCCCAGGCGCTGCTGATGGTGGTGCCCGACGGTAGGTCGAACTCGATGCGCCAGGTGGTGACAGTGGCGCTGGAGCCGTTGGTGACTGTCACCCTCGTCTCGTGACCGGTCCCCCAGTCCTGCGCCTTGGTGAAGGTGGTGGTGACCGTGCCGGCGCCGAACGCGGTGGTCACCGGCACCGCTGCGACGGTCACGGCGACCACGGCACCGGCCCAGAGGGCCCGGCGGAGCGATCTTTTCATGCGGCGTCTCCCGAACTGTTAGGAAACTTTCCAAAAGAGATGGTGAGACGGTACTCACGCCGTCATCAGTTCGTCAAGATGCGCATGTTTCGATTTCTCCTGGTGCACGGAGTGCGTACGCTGCGCCCACCCCTGGTCGACGCGCGGCCGACGCGTAACCTCGGCCCATGACCGTCTTCGACATCCCGATCGACGCCCTCAACGGCGGCCCCGCCGACCTGGCCCGCCACCGCGGCAAGGCGATGCTGGTCGTCAACGTGGCCTCCCGCTGCGGCCTCACCCCGCAGTACGCCGGCCTCCAGACGCTCGCCGACACCTATGCCGACCAGGGCCTCGTGGTACTCGGCGTGCCGTGCAACCAGTTCGCCGGGCAGGAGCCGGGCAGCGCCGCCGAGATCAGCGACTTCTGCCAGGTCAACTACGGGGTCACCTTCCCGCTGACCGAGAAGGTCGACGTCAACGGCCCGGACCGGCACCCGCTCTACGCCGCGCTCGTGAACACCCCGGACGCCGACGGGCACACCGGCGATGTGCGCTGGAACTTCGAGAAGTTCCTGGTGGCCCCGGACGGCTCGGTCGCCGCCCGCTTCGCCCCCACTGTCGCGCCCGACTCCGACGACCTGCGCGCAGCCATCGAGAAGACCCTCCCCACCCCCTGAGCCGGGCCTCCCGACTCCACGCCGCACCGGAGGGTGGCAGGTCCTCGGAGAGCCGGTTCGCGGTCGGCGTGAGCGGTACGTTGGGCGGGCGGGCCCGCAGCGCGACCAGGCATCCGCTGGGCCGGCGACGATCGCGAGCAGGCTGCGCAGCTACCGGCAGCGGGTGACCAGAATAACCCACCAGTCTGGTCGGGAATGCGTCGTGGGTGGACGGAGTTGGGAACGAGCATGACAACTGTGGGACTGATCGGCAGTGGCAACATCGGCGGCACCGTGGCACGGCTGGCCGTCGACGCCGGCTACGACGTGGTGCTGAGCAACTCGCGGGGCCCGGAGACCCTCACCGACCTGGTGGAGACCCTGGGCGAGCACGCCAGCGCCGGCACCGCGCAGGACGCCGCGCAGGTGGGCGACCTGGTGGTCGTCAGCGTCCCACTGAAGGCGTACCGGGCGGTGCCCGTCGAACCGCTGGCCGGCAAGGTCGTCATCGACACCAACAACTACTACCCGCAGCGCGATGGCACCTTCCCGGAACTGGACTCCGGCGAGACCACCAGCAGCGAGTTGCTCCAGCGACACCTGCCGGACTCCCGAGTGGTCAAGGTCTTCAACAACATCTACTTCAAGGGCCTGGCCGCGCTCTCCCGGCCGACCGGCGCGGCCGACCGCAGCGCCCTCGCGATCGCCGGTGACGACGCCGCCGCGAAGGCCGAAGTGACCGCCTTCCTGGACCAGATCGGCTACGACGCGGTGGACGTCGGCCCGCTGGCCGAGGGGTGGCGCTACCAGCCGGACACCCCGGCGTACGGCACGCTCTACTCCGCGAGCCCGACCGACTGGGATCACCCGGCCCCGGGCGACGCCGCGAAGGTACGCGCCGCCGTGGCCGCCGCCACCCGCTGAGCAGGGCCAGCCGCCGCCCTGCCCGCGACCGCCTACCTGGTGGTCGTGCGGAGGGCGGCGGCGAGTTCGTCGTCGTAGCTGGCGATCGGCTGCCCGTCCGCGGCGTACGCGACGAGGCGACCGTGGGCCATCGTCGCCGAGCGGAACGAGAAGGTACGCGGACCCGGGTACGCGGCGAGCAGCGGAATGGCCCGGGGCGCTCCACCCGGTGCTGAGTAGTACTCCAGGCGGGTCACCTGCGGGGATACCACGCCGTTGACCCGTACCTTCGTCTTCTCTGCACGGGTGCCGAAGGTGACCGGCACGTCGGTGGCGTAAGCGGCGCATTCGGCCGGACCACGGCAGACGAAGAAGTATCGCGGGTTGACGACATCGTCGAGGCTGTACGCCTTGAAGGTGGGGTCGGCCCCGGCCGGCAGCGGCTGCACGGCGAAGAACGCGACCGCCACGGTTGCCGTGACGCCCACCCTCAGCCAGGCCCTGCCGGCGGCCGGTCGTCTGCTCGTGCGCTGGGCGGCGACGGCGACACCACCGAAGCCGACGAGGCACAGGACGCACACCCCGAGGGCACGGGCGTTCTCGAAAAGGAACTGCACCCCCGGCCGCGTCGAGATCGGGCTGAGCACCGCGCCCAACGAGACGACCACGGCGGCGAGCAGCGCCGCGCCGGCGACCCGCTGGGTGACGCCGGACGCGCCGATCAGCAGCATCGCGGCGAGCACCGGCCACACCTGGTGGTGGGTCCAGGACACCGGGGACGCGGCCACCGTGGCGCAGCCGACGAGCACCGCGGCGTGCCCGGGGCAGCCCTGCCGCGTCAGCTGCCGGGCCCGGAGCAGCGCCACCACGCAGATCAGCGCCACCATGCCGGCCCAGAGCAGAGGCAGCGCCGTCTCGTCGACGCCGACGCGCAGCAACATCCCGTGCAGGGACTGATTGCCCAACGAGGACAGATTGCCGATGCGGGAGGTCTGTCGCACGGTCTCGGTCCAGTAGGACCAGCTCTCCCGGGGCAGCACGATCGCGGCGAGCCCCGCGCAGGCCACGAACGCCGCCACCGACCGACCGGCGTCACGGTAGCGCCCGACGGCCAGGAAGTAGACCACGAACAGCAGCGGGGTGAGCTTGATAGCCGCGGCCACCCCGACCAGCGTCCCGCGCAGTCGGGGTGGGACGACGCCCAGCCCGTCGAGCAGGGCCATCAACACGATGAAGATGCTGACCTGCCCGAAGCGGAGGTTGCTCTGCACCGGCGCGGAGAGCATCAGCACCGTGGCCGCCAGCGCCACGACGAGCGGGCGTCGGGAACGTCGGGTGGTCAGCGCGACACCCACCGACCCAGCGATGGCGACGACCGCCGCGCACGTCGCCACCAGCCAGATCCCCTGGAGTACGCCCTCGCTGAGGGCGGTGATCGGCCACAGCACGAGAGCGGCGAACGGCGGATAGGTGAACGGACCGCCGTTCTCCGCCACATACCCGTACAGCGGCTCGCCGGCGCGCAGGTCGGACAGCGCACCGTAGTAGATGTGCAGGTCGGAGAGGCGATCCGGACGGCGCAGAACGAGCACACAGGACACCAGCGCGACGACGACGAAGGCCGCCCACGCCAGCGCCACCCGGCGATCCCGCATCGCCCGAGAATAGGCGACCGCCGTGTCCCCGGTGGGCCCGGTAACGGCAGACGCCGGGCTTCGGACAGCCACACGGGAGCAGACGCAAACGCCCCATTTCTGCCTCCGGAAGAACGGGTTTCCCGGGCGGGCGCCGACTCGTAGCCTCGGCGAATGGGGACGACGAGCACACCGGCGTACGACGCCCACGCGGACTGGTACGAGGGCTTCATCTCCGGCGGCGGCGACTACCTGTGCCGGGTGCACACGACGGTGGCGGACCTGCTCGGCGCGGGCGAAGGTCCCTGCCTCGACATCTGCTGCGGTACCGGCGCGCACGCTCCGGTGCCGACGGGTCTGGGTTGGACACCGGTGGGCGTGGACCTGTCCGGCGGGCAGTTGCGGCACGCGCGAGGGCGGCTGCCGGTGTTCAGGGGTGACGCGGGCGCGCTGCCGGTCGCCGACGCGTCGCTGCCGGCCGCGATGTGTGTGCTGGCCAGCACCGACCTGCCCGACTACCCGGCCGTGCTGCGCGAGGTCGCCCGGGTGCTGCGTCCCGGCGGACGGTTCGTCCACGTTGGCGTGCACCCGTGTTTCGTGGGCGCGTTCGCCGACTGGAGTCAGCATCCGCGTGTCGTCGTCGACGCGCGGTACGCCGACCGGTCGCACAGCTTCGACAGTTGGAACGTCACCGGCGTGCGGGTACGGGTGGGAGCCTGGCACGTCCCCCTCGCCGACCTGGTGAACGCGACAGTGGACGCCGGCCTTCGGCTGGTCCGGGTCGTCGAAGCGGGACCGGGCGGAGTCCCCGACCTGTTCGGCCTCCTCGCGATCCGCGATCGGTAGCGACAGCGACAGCGACAGCGACAGAACATCGCTGTGGCAACTTGCGTCACAGTCCTGTTCACGGGACCCTGTTCTCTGGGTTGCCGCCCGCTCACCGAACGTGCCCCCCGGAGGCGACATGCACACGCTCCGTACCGTGCCCCGCCGGCTGCTGGCCGGCTCCGGCGCGCTCCTGCTCGGCACCGCCCTCGCCACCGCCGCCATTCCGGTGCCGGCCAACGCCGGCGTGGACACCGTCGGATACGTCCGGCTCGCGCACCTGTCCCCGGACACCCCGGCGGTGGACGTCTACCTTGCCGCGCCGGGCGCGGCGAAGCCGCAGGTCTTCCCCGGGGTCGGTTACGGCGTGGTCTCCGACTACCTCGAACTCGCGCCGGGCCGGTACGCGGTGGCCATGCGCGAGGCCGGCGCGCCCGCCAGCGACCCCCCGGTGCTCACCACCGAGGTCGCGGTGACCAGCGGGGACGCGTTCACCGTGGCCGGTGTCGGGCGGCACGCCGACCTCGGCCTGCGGGTGCTCAACGACGATCTCAGCGCCCCCACCGACGGCCGCGCCAAGGTGCGGGTCGTACAGGCCTCGGTGCGGACCCCGGTGCTCGACGTGGCCGCCGCCAACGGTCCGACGATCGCCGACGGGGTGCAGTTCGCCACCACGACCGACTACCAGCAGGTCGAGCCGGGCAGTTGGCGGCTGAAGCTGACGGGTGCCGGCGGGCCGAGCACCGACGCCGAGGTGCGGCTCACCGGCGGCGCTGTCTACTCGCTGCTGGTGCTCGACGCGAAACAGGGCGGGCTCACCGCCGAGCTGCGCCGCGACGCCGAGGGCGGCACCGTCGTCCCGGCCGGCGGGGTGGACAGCGGCGCCGGTGGCACCGCCGCGGGCGGGCTCGACGCGTACCCCCTGGTGGCCGGCGGTCTGGCCGCGGCGGCCGGCGCGGTGGCCCTGCTGCTCTGGCGTCGGCGGCGGCGCACCACCTGGTGAGCGCCGGGCCGGACCCGTCGATCCGGCGGCACCGTGAGCGCCGGACACCGCTGGCCGCGCTGGTCGCGGCCGGCGCGGCGGTCTGCCTGGCCGCCGGCACCGGGGTCGGGCTGGCCACCACCGGCCCGCCACCACCGGTGGCGAGCTGGCACCCCGGCTGCGGCGACGACTGCCCGTCGGTGGCCGCCGCGCCCACGCCACACGGTCCACCCACGCGGGTACGCGTACCGCGCATCGACGTCGACTCACCGCTCACAGTGCTCGGTCTGGACCGCGCCGGCGTGCTGATTCCGCCGACCGACTTCCACACCGCTGGCTGGTACGGCGGCGGCCCGGCCCCGGGCGACACCGGTCCGGCCGTCCTCGCCGGGCACCTGGACTCCCGACGCGGCCCGGCGGTCTTCGCCCGGCTCGGCGAGCTACGACCCGGCGACCTGGTGGAGGTGTGGCGAGCTGGGCAGCGGTTGCCGTTCCGGGTGACCGGGTCGCTGCGTACCCGCAAGGACCAGTTTCCGACAGCGGTGGTCTACGGCCCGACGCCCGGGGCGGAGCTGCGCCTGGTCACCTGCGGGGGCGACTTCGACCGGCGGCGGGGCCACTACGTCGACAACGTTGTGGTGTTCGCGGTGACCGATGCCCCCGACCCGGTCCTGCCGACGTCCGCGGCAGGCTGAGTCGCGCAACCTTGATCCACTCGCGTTCACGGAAGTCGGGGCGTCCGCCGCGCTCGAATAGCGCGATTTCCATGAACCCGAGTGGATCAAGCGGGTGAGGCGCGAAGGGTCAGAGAGGGCGGCGGCCGGCGAAGCCGCACTCTGCCCGGTGGTACCAGCGCACGTCGGAGTCGCCCTCCAGCCAGCACCAGAGCACGGCGCGGCCGGCCCGCTCGCCGGGGAAGTCGAGCAGCACCGGGGCGATGCCCTTGACCTGGATGTCGTGCTGGTGCAGCTCGTCAACGACGGCGTGCAACCGAGCTTCCAGTGCCTTGACCTCAGCCAGACCGCCGAGCGCGCTCATGCCGTGGTCGCCCAGGTCGGCGCGCAACTCGGCCAGGTCGGCCCGGACCCGGATCAACTCGTCGACGCGCGGCTGCAGGGTGGCCACCAGGTGCCGGGCCTGGGCAAGTGTGAACACCGGGCCAGTATGCGGCACGCACGGCCTCGTGAGGCGCCCCGATCGCTCAGTCGGCCTGTGCGGCCAACTCGCGGGCGCGGTCCCGGGCGGCCTCCAGCGCGGCGAGCAGCGCCGCGCGTACGCCGTGCTTCTCCAGCTCACGAATCGCGGAGATGGTGGTGCCGGCCGGCGAGGTGACCGCCTCGCGCAGCTTGACCGGGTGCTCGCCGGAGTCGCGCAGCATCACCGCCGACCCGATCGCGGTCTGCACGATCAACTCGTGCGCCACCTGACGGGGCAGCCCGAGCAGGATCCCCGCGTCGATCATGGCTTCGACCAGCAGGTAGAAGTAGGCCGGGCCGGAGCCGGAGAGCGCGGTGACAGCGTCCTGCTGTGATTCGGGCACCCGGATCGTCTGGCCGAGCGGCTTGAACATCTCCTCGGCCAGCGTGAGGTGCGCCCCGGTGGCGTGCTCGCCGGCCGAGATCGCGGTCATCGCCTCGTCCACCAGCGCCGGGGTGTTGGTCATCACCCGCACCACCGGGGTGCCCTCGGGCAACCGGCGGCTGAAGAAGCTGGTGGGCAGACCGGCGCAGAGCGAGATGACGAGCTTGTCGGCCGGCACCTTGGGGCCGATCTCGTCGAGGAGCGCGGCGGCGTCCTGCGGCTTGACCGAGACCGCGAGCACAGCGGCCTCGTCCACCGCGGTCAGGTTGTCGACCACCCGTACGCCGTACCGGGCGGTCAACTCCTCCGCGCGAGCGGGTCGGCGGGCGGTGGCCAGCAGCCGGTCCACAGGCCATCCCGAACGCAGCAGCCCGGAGAGCATCAGCTCACCGATCTTGCCCGCGCCGATCACCGCGACCGTGTGCACTCCGGCTGGCATGTCGGCCCGTACCCCCTCGCATTGGGTCGCGGCGCGGCGGACCCGCAGGCCCGCCGCGCCGCCGACGATCGATCAGCTGCCGAAGAAGACCTCAGCCTCGGCGTACCGCTCCAGCGGCACGGTCTTCAGCTCGCGGGTGGCCTCGGCGAGGGGCACCCGGACGATGTCGGTGCTCTGCATCGCGACCATCTTGCCCCAGTCGCCGTCGTTGACGGCGTCGATGGCCTGCAGGCCCAGGCGGGTGGCGAGCACCCGGTCGAAGGCGGTCGGGGTGCCACCGCGCTGGATGTGGCCCAGCACCACGGTGCGGGCCTCCTTGCCGGTCTTGGCCTCCAACTGCTCGGCGAGCCACTGGCCGATGCCGCCGAGGCGGACGTGGCCGAACGAGTCGAGCTCCTGGTTGGCGAGCACCATCTGGCCGTCGAGCGGCTGGGCGCCCTCGGCGACCACGACGATCGGGGCGTACTGGTGCTGGAAGCGCTTCTCCACGTAGCCGGCCACCTGGTCGACGTCGAACTGACGCTCGGGCAGCAGGATCACGTTGGCGCCACCGGCCAGGCCGGCGTGCAGGGCGATCCAGCCGGCGTGCCGGCCCATCACCTCGACGACCAGGGTGCGGTGGTGGCTCTCCGCAGTGGTGTGCAGCCGGTCGATGGCCTCCATCGCGATGTTGACCGCGGTGTCGAAGCCGAAGGTGTAGTCGGTGGCGCCCAGGTCGTTGTCGATCGTCTTCGGCACGCCGACGACGTGCACGCCCAGCTCGTAGAGCTTGGTGGCCACGCCGAGGGTGTCCTCGCCGCCGATCGCGATCAGCGCGTCCACGCCCTGGGCGGCGAGGTTGTCCTTGATCCGCTCGACGCCGTTCTCGATCTTGAACGGGTTGGTCCGGGACGAGCCGAGGATGGTGCCGCCGCGGGGCAGAATGCCGCGAACGTCGGCGATGTCCAAGGGGCGGGACAGACCCTCGAGTGGGCCCTTCCAGCCGTCCCGGAAGCCCACGAACTCGTGACCGTAAGTGGCGACGCCCTTGCGGACCACCGCCCGGATGACCGCGTTGAGACCGGGGCAGTCGCCGCCGCCGGTGAGCACGCCGATACGCATGATCCGCTCATCCTCCTGGAGCATCAGGTAAAGCCCGATATGCCCCAGGGTATGTGTCAGGTCAGACCATCGGCGCCGTTGCCGGCCCGGGGCGGGCCGTCACTGCGAACTGTAGTCGGCCCGCCGGTACGACGACAGCGCGCCCCGGGCACCCGCCCCCGGTCAGTAGGTCACCTCATGGTTCTCGCCGGCCTTCGGCGGCCGGCCGGTGACCGCGGCCCTGGCGTAGTCGAGCAGGTTCACCACGGTGCTGTTCGGCGAGTCCCAGTACTCGGCGGAGCTGGCGTGCACCTTGATCAGCGTCAGACCGGGGGTCTCCAGCCCGTCGGGGAACCACGCCTTGAGCAGCGGGTTCCACAGCCGCTCGGCCCGGTCCCGGTCGAACCCCTCGGTGGCGGTGCCGGAGATCGACACCCACGCGTTGTGCTTCTGGTCGGAAAAGGCGACGTTGACCTCCGGGTTCACCCGGAGCTGGCGGACCTTGGCCGAGTCGGCGTAGGCGAAGAACCACAGCTCGCCGTCGAACTCGACCTCCTGGAGCCCCATCGGGCGACTCACCTGGCGCCCGTCCAGAGCAGTCGTGGTGAGCATGCAGATCCGCGCGGCCCGGGCCAGGCCGGTGACACGGGCGCGTGCCTCCGCGGCGCTGCTCGGCTGGTGGCTCATGGCAATCTCCCTCGGCTCGGCTGGTCGAACCGTTGCCCGGGACAGAACCGGTCAAACCTACGGCGGCGCGGCCACCACTCAACGGGCGGTCATCGCCCGCCAGCGGGCCAGATTGTGCCGGGCGTCGACCAGAGCGTCGTGCCGGGCCGCGTCCGCGTCTGGCAGGGGCGGCCGACCCCGGTCGTCCCAGAGCTGCCGCAGCTCCTTGGTGTAGCGGGGGATCTCCCGGGGCAGCGCCGGCATCGCGCCCCAGAGCTGGGCGAGCACCACGTGGTCGTACGCGGCGAACCAGGCCCACAGCTCCAGCTGCTCCCCCGGCCGGTCCCGGATCGGCTCCGTCAGGAAGTCGTACAGGTCGTCGCGGATGCGCTCACGCGAGCGCCAGGCCCGGTCCGCCGGGGAGGGCAGCTTGTCGAGCACGTTGCGTCGAACCCAGGGCACGGCGCGGGAGTCGTCGAACTCGGTGGAGACCGCGTAGAACTCGCGGCCGTACTCGTCGACGACACCGATCGAGACGAGGTCGACGGTCGTGCCGTCCTCGATGAACTCGCAGTCGTAGAAGTAGCGGTAGGCCATTCCGGGCATCCTCGCCCACCGCCGCCCGGCCGCGTCCGGCGGGGCCCGTCCGACGGTGGAGCACGCCGCCGCGACACCTCGCGTACGGCGCGTCGCAGACCGTGACGGTCACGGAAGTGCTTCGAGGGGTGTACAGCAAGCGACCGGACCGTCATGATCTGATGTGTACCGCTACCGGACGCCGAA
This sequence comes from Micromonospora sp. NPDC049089, assembly GCF_040648775.1. Lineage (NCBI taxonomy): Bacteria > Bacillati > Actinomycetota > Actinomycetes > Micromonosporales > Micromonosporaceae > Micromonospora > Micromonospora sp. NPDC049089. Next base: position 21,442 of record NZ_JBEZEH010000054.1, on the reverse strand, counting down.
TCGGTGTCAGTTCACCTTGTCGGGGCCCATCAGGTTCGCCCGGTGAGCGAATTGTGGTCCATGACCGGGGGAGGGGTTGGGCCGTGGAGGTTCGCCTGCCGGAGCCGGGTGACGCGCTCACGGGTGTCGAGATGTTCGCTGGGCTGGAGCCCGAGGTGCGGCAGCGCGTCATCGCGGCCGCCGTCCCGCGCACCTACCGCAAGGGCCAACTGCTCTTCGTGGAAAACGATCCCGGCGAGTCCCTGATCGTGCTGCGCCGCGGCGCGGTGGCGGTCTTTCGCACCGCACCCACCGGCGAGCGGGCCGTGCTGTCGGTTATCCGTCCACCGGACGTGCTCGGTGAGGTCTCCCTGCTCGACGCGTCCACCCGGTCCGCCTCGGCGGAGGCCATCGAGGACTGCGCGGCGCTCGCGCTCTCGCGGGGCGCGTTCATGGAGTTGGTGCACTCCAACCCCCGCATCCTGGACGCGGTGATGCGCTCACTGGGCGGGCTGATCCGCCGGCTCACCGAGCAGAACGCCGACCACGTCTTCCTCGACCTGCCCGGTCGGGTGGCGAAGACGCTGGTGCGGCTGGCGGGCGAGAGCCAGGCACCGATGATCACGATCGAGCTCAACCAGAGTCAACTGGCCGAGATGGCCGGTGGCTCCCGGCAGAGCGTCAACCAGGCGATCGGCTCGTTCGCCAGCCGTGGCTGGCTGCGCACCGAGGGCCGCCGGATCGTGGTGACCGACGTGGCCGCGCTGCGCCGCCGCGCCGGCATGGCCGACCGCTGACCGACCGGCACGTCGCTCGGGCATCCGATCTGGACGGGCCCTATCCGTCGCCACCCACTCTCCTACCCGTACGCACGGCTGCGCCGGCTGCCAGTGGCAGCCGGCGTCACCGTGCTCGCGGTTCAGCGGGTGGGGTTCAGCGGGTCGGGCCGATCCAGCTGGTCGCGACCGGCTGGTAGCCGGGGCCCGCCCAGAAGCCCGGTCCGGCCCAGAATCCCGGCCCGGCCCAGATGCCCGGCCCGGCCCAGCCGCTCGCGGTGGTGGTGGTGGTCGTCGTCGTGGTCGCCATGTCGTCCTCCTGGTCGGTGGTGGTGCTCGTTGCGCTTGTCTTGCCGAGGACGCTACGGCGTGGAGCGGTGGGACAAAATAGGACAAATCGACATCAATCACTGGCTGAAGAGCGGTTGTTGGCCCCCACACCGCGCTGACAAGGTTGCCGCGCCCGCCCCTGTTCCAGGGCCCGTGCCGACATACCCGCAGCAGTGAGGAGCCACCGGTCATGTCATTACTCCGCGGCAATGTCGCATTTCGTCGGTACTGGTCGGCGCGCCTGGTGTCGTACACCGGTGATCAGCTGGCCCGGACGGCGCTGCTGATCGCCGTCTACGACCGGCACGGCGGCGGCGCGGTCGCCCTGCTGCTGCTGGCCTCGACGGTGCCCCGGCTGCTCGGACCGTTGCTCGGCGCCCTGGCCGACCGCTTCGACCAACGCCGGCTGATGATCGGTTGCGACACCGCCCAGGCGTTGACGTACGTCGCCGTCGCGCTGCTCGCGCCACCCCTGCCCGTCCTGTTGGCGCTGATCACCGCGGCTACCACGGCCGCGACCGCGTTCACTCCCGCCGGGCGCAGCCTGCTCCCCCGCCTGGTCGAACGCGAGCAGCTACCGGCGGCGAACGCGCAACTCGCGACGGGCGTCAACATCGGGCTCGCTGCCGGGCCAGCCGTCGGCGGCCTCCTGCTGGCGACCCTCGGACTGACCGCCACGCTGCTCGTGGACGCGGCGACATTCGTTCTCTCCGCGCTGCTGATCGGCGGAGTCCGGGCGCTCTCGACGACCGGCGCGACCCGCCGGCCCGAGCCACTGCGGACGGTGCTGCGCGAAGGACTGCGGGTGGTCCGAGGGCACAGCGTCGTCCGTGCGGTCTCGGTCGGGTTCCTGGTGATGGTGATGTTCGCCGCGCTGGACAACCTCGCCATCGTCCCCCTCGGACGCGCCGAGCTGGGCGCCACCGAGGTCACGATCGGTCTGCTGGGCACCGCCTACGGCGTCGGCATGGTGCTCGGTCCGATGTGCCTGGCGAGAACCGGCGTACGCATCCGGATGGACCTGGTCCTCTACGGTGCGCTGCTCGCGCTCGGCGCCGGAACGCTTGTCACCGGCCTCAGCCCGGTGATCGCGCTCGCCATTGCCGGTCAGGCGGTGGCCGGCGTCGGCGCGGGCTGGCACAACGTCGCCGCCGACACCCTCATCCAGCAGAACGTGCCGGCCGAACGGCTCGGCGTGGTGTTCGGCACCGTCTACATGTTCCCGTACGCGGCGGAGGCACTGGCCTACGCCGTCGGCGCACCGCTGTTGGCGATGGTCGGGCCACGATGGGTGCTGGTCATCTCGGGGTTGGGTGTGCTGGCCACCCTGGCGCTGATCGCTCCCCTGCTCACCCGGGCCCTTGGGCTACGCCTGCCGACGCCGGGCAGGTTCGCAGCGGCCAACGGGTGAGACCGCCCGACGGGTGCGGCCGGTGGACCGAAGGCCCGCCGACCGCACCCGGGCGATCAGTTCTCCGTGCTGTCGGCCGGCGGCGCACCCGGCCCCGGCCCGATCTTCTTCGGATCGGTCGGCTTACCAGCCGTGGACGTGCTCGACGAGGTGGTCGTGGTCTCCCCCGACCCGCCCGACTGACCCTCAGGCTCTTCCACCATGCCCTGCTCCTCCAGTTCGGCGAGAGTGACCGCATCGACGTCGATCGTGTCGCCCGGCGCCCAAAGCGTGCCACCCGGATCGGTCCACGAGGCGGACAGTCGTACCTGCACGGAACTCTCCCTGACATGAAACTTCCTGGTACGGAACACTAACCCCGACCGATCGATGCCGTTGCCCGTCCGCACGTCGGGTACCCGACTGGCCGACCGGCCGCGATACTGACCTCTTTCGCCCACGGAGCTGAACATCGACCTCAAGTGTGGACACTGCGCGCGGGCGGCCGGGCCGGACGACCGCTTCTGCGGCGGGTGCGGCCAACCGCTTGGGGTCAACTGTGCGCACTGCGGGCACGCCAACAGCACCGAGGTCAACTTCTGCACCAGCTGTGGTCAACCGCTGCGCGACCACGCCGTCGCGGTGCAGGAGGACCGGCGTCAGGTCAGCGTGCTCTTCGTCGACATCGTGGACTTCACCAGCTACGCGGAGCGGGCCGACCCGGAGCAGGCCCGCAGTCTGCAGCAGACCTACTTCGCCACGGTGCGCCGGATCGTGCACCAGTACGGCGGGGTGGTCGAGAAGTACATCGGCGACGCGGCGATGGCGCTGTTCGGCGCGCCGGTGGCCACCGACAACGACGCGTTGCGGTGCGTCCGCGCCGGCCTGGAGCTGCAACGGAACCTGGCCCGCCAGCCCGCCGGTCCGCAGGCCCCGCTGAGCTTCCGGGTCGGCATCGCGACCGGCGAGGCCCTTGTCGACCTCTCCGCCACCCGCGACGGTGGGCAGGCCTTCGTGACCGGAGACGTGGTCAACACGGCCTCCCGCCTACAGGGGTTCGCCCCGCCCGGCGGTGTCGTGGTCGACGAGAGCACCTGGTCGGCCACCCGACACGAGATGGAGTACGCGGACCAACCACCGGTCACCCTGCGCGGCCGGTCCGCGGTGAGCAGGATCTGGCTGGCCGTCCAGGTGCGACCCCACCGGGACCCGCGCGGCGCCGAGCTGACCCCGATGGTGGACCGGGAGCACGAGCGAGGCCTGCTGGTCAACGCGCTGCACCGGATGGTGACCGAACGGACGTCCCAGTTGGTGACGGTGTTCGGCCCGGCCGGGGTGGGCAAGAGTCGGCTGTTGCGCGAGCTGGCCCGGCACGCCGGCAGCCTGCCCGGCCCGCCGATCACCTGGCTCGTCGGGCAGTGCCCGCCGTTCGGCGAGAACGTCACCTGGGCCGCCCTGTCGGACATCGTGAAGACCTGGGTGGGCGTGCCGGAGGTCGACGGCCCGACCGCGCTGCGCGAACGGCTACGGTCCCGGCTGGGACAGCTCGCCGACCCGCACGCGACCCGGCTGGCCGAGGCGCTCGGCCCGCTGATCGGCGTACCCGGTGAACGGCTCACCCCCGGTGAGACCGAGGCCGCCTGGCGGCGGTTCCTGATCACCCTGGCGACGACCGGCCCGACCGTCCTGGTCTTCGAGGACATGCACTGGGCGGACCAGCAGATGCTCGCCTTCGTCGAGCAGTTGGGCGCGTCAGCCCGCGGCGTACCGCTGCTGGTCGTGGCGACCGCCCGGCCGGAGCTGCGGGAACGGCACCCGGCCTGGACCGGCACGATCAGTGGCGCGATGTCCATCTCGGTGCCGCCGATGCACGACACAGACATCGACACGCTCTACTCGCTGCTCCTCGGGCAGGCGACGCTGCCGTCCAGCTCGCGTACCCCGCTGATCGAGTTCGCCGACGGCAACCCGCTCTACGCCCAGGAGTACGCCCGGATGCTGCTGGACGGCGGCCTGCTCGACGCGGTCGGTACGACCGCCCACCCCGACCTCGACGGCGGCGCGGAGATGCCCCGCACCGTGCAGGCGGTCATCGCCAACCGGCTCGACCTGCTGGACCCGGCCGACCGGGCGGTGCTCCAGGCCGCCGCCGTGGTCGGCGTGGTGTTCTGGGCCGCGCCGGTGGCGATGGCGTTGGGACGGCCGGTGGAGTGGGTGGAGCGCGCGCTGGACCGCCTGCAACGTCGCGACCTGGTGTACGAGCAGAGCACGTCGACGATGCCCGGAAAGTCCGAGTACCGGTTCCGGCACATCCTGGTACGCGACGTCTGCTACCAGCGACTGCCCAGGGCCGAACGGGTGCTGCGCCACCAACGCACCGCCGACTGGATGGCACAGCTCACCGACGACCGGCAGTACGACCTGGCCGAGGTGCTGGCCAACCATCGCTGGGCGGCCCACGAGATTGCCCGTACGGTCGGGCTGGACACCGCCCCCTACGCCCCGTCGGCGCGGGACGCGCTGCATCGGGCGGCCCGCCGCGCGTACGAGCTGCACGCGCTGGACACCGCCGCCGCGCTGGTCGGCCGGGCGCTGGTCCTGGACGTGGGGCCGGACCCGGCGCTGGAGCTGTTCGACGCCCAGCTGGCGTTCTATCGGGACGGGGACGCCTTCCTGGTGGCGGGGGGCACGGACCTCCTCTCCCGGCTGGCCGCGCGGCTCACCACGAGCGGCGACCGGACGGGGGCGGCGCGCGCGTGGACGCTGCTCGCCACCGCCGCCTGGAGTCGGGCCGACCGGTCGGCGACCCTGCACTGCCTGGACCAGGCGATCGGCATCTACGGCGACCTGCCGGACAGTCAGGAGAAGGCGGGCGCGCTGCTGGAGCTGGCCCGGGTGCACATGCTCAACGCGGAGACCGAGCCGGCGTGCACCGCGGCGCGGGCGGCGGCGTCCCTCGCCGAGCGGCTCCAGCTGCGCGAGGTCCAGGCCAACGCGCGGATCACTTTGGCCGTGGCGCGCTACCTGGCCGGCTCCGCCGAGGCGTTCGGGGAGCTGGCGGAGGTGACCGAGCACTGCCGGGTGGAACGGCTGACCAGTCGCCGCCGGGCGGTGCAGAACCTGGCCTGGGCGTTGCAGGAGGAGGGCGACCTGGCCGGCTCGGCCCGGTTGGTCGACGAGCAGCTCACCCTCGACCTGGGCGGCGAGCACAGCCTGGCCACCAGCTTCGCCGACCAGTGGGCGCGGTCGTACTACGCGGGTGACTGGACGGCGGCGCTGGCGATGGCAGCGGAGTCGACCCGGCGGCCGACAGCGGAGTGGGATCTGCACATCGTGGCGGTGTCGGGTTGGATGCGCGGTCTGGCCGGAGCCGAGTTGGTCGGACCCGACGGGCCTGACGACACAGCGGGGTCGGACGCACCGGGCGGGGATCTCATCGAGCAGGCGCTGGTCGCGGCGCGGCGTACCGGATTCCACCGGGTGCTGCGCTCCACCCTGGCGCACGCCGCCCTCTGCCGGGCGGCGCAGGGTCGCCGCGACGAGGCGATGGCGCTGCTCACGGAGCTGGACGAGGACTGGCAACGGACCCGGATGATTCCGTTCGCGGAGTGGGTGCCGGCCGTCGGGCACGTCGCCGGGGTGCTCGGCGCCGACGCGGCCCGGCTGGTCCGACAGTTGCTCGACCGGGCGCCCCGGACGACCCCGTGGGCTCACGCGGCCGGTCAGGTCGCCGACGCCACGTTGGCCCGGCACGCCGGGGACCCCTCGACGGCGGCGAACCTGCTGCGCTCGGCGGCGGCGAGCTACGCCCGGATGAGCGACGTGACCGACGAGATCATCACGCTGGCGCTTGCCATCGGCCCGCTTGCCGAGACGGACCCACCCGCCGCCGAGGCGACCCGGGCCCGCCTGCACGACTTCGCCAGCCGCCACCACGCCCCCGCCCTGCTGCACCTGCCCTGACCGCCGACCGGGGCCGGTGGCGGCGGCGGTGGTGGCGGCGGTGGTGGCGGCGGTGGCGGTGGTGGCGGTGGCGGTGGCGGTGGCGGTGGCGGTGGCTCAGGCGGCCAGCGGCGTCGGGACGGGCTGCTTGAGCTTCTGGGCGTAGACGTCCACGTACTCCCGGCCGGAGAGTTCCATCAACTCGTACATGATCTCGTCGGTGACCGCGCGCTCGACGAACCGGTCGCCGGCCAGCCCGGAGTAGCGGGAGAAGTCCAGCGGCGCCCCGAACCGGATCCGCACCCGATCGATCTTGGGGATGAGCTTGCCGGGGGGCTGGATCTCGTCGGCGTTGAGCATCGCCACCGGCACCACCACCGCGCCGCTCTCCAGGGCGAGCCGGGCCACCCCGGTCTTGCCCCGGTAGAGCCGTCCGTCCGGGGAGCGGGTGCCCTCGGGGTAGATGCCGGCCACTCCCCCGGCCCGCAGCACCTGCAACTGGGTGTCCAGGGCGGCGCGCGCGGCCCGACCGCCGGAGCGGTCCACCGGAATCGTGCCGGTGCCCACGAAGAACATCTTGGTCAGCCAGCCCTTGATTCCCTTGCCGGTGAAGTACTCGGCCTTGGCGACGAAGGTGACCTTCCGGGCGGTGATCAACGGCGTGAAGATCGAGTCGGAGAAGGAGAGGTGGTTGCTCGCCAGGATCACCGGACCGGTCGCCGGGACGTTGCGCAGGCCCTCCACCTGCGGGCGGAAGATCAGCTTGAGCAGCGGACCGAGGATGACGTACTTCAGCAGCCAGTAGAGCACCGGCGTCCCTTCCCATGGTGTGCTCGCGACAGCGCCAGCCGTCGTCGCCGACGAGCCTACGAAGCGAGCGCTCTCACCACAACGGACCAAGCTCGTGGCGGGGGTATCGCCTCGACTTTCCTACCCCTTGCACGCCGCGGGCGGCTTTGAGGAACCGCGCGACGGGGCCGGCCAAGCGAGGGCTGATGCCCGGGACAGATTCATCAGGACGGAACTGTTCGATCACTTGTTCCGAATGGTTCCGAACAGGCTTTCGCTTGTCCGACTGCGCCGCCTCCGCAAAAGCTGATTGCGACAGCCGCCGTCCCGCCGCGGAGGCTGTCGCAGTAATCGGCGGAGATCACAGATTGGATCTGGAATGAATCTAAGAACTCTCGGCGCTGCCGCCACACTGACGCTCGGCTTGGCCGTACTGGCGCCCGCACCGGCACTGGCCTCGGCACATGCGCCAACCGCGACGGTCACCATGTCCGTGATTTCGGCGGCGGCGCAGGCCGCCGGCCCTGACGTCGACTGCCCGCGCATCCACACGACCGGCCAGTACGCCTACACCTGGTGCCGCGTCTACGGGGGACAGGTCCGACTGCGGGCGGACTGCAACGGCGCGCCCGACAAGTACTCCGGATGGGCGGCGCCGAAGGCCGGCAATCCGACCCAACGGCTTCAAGCCGGTCCTTGCATCTTCGGCGTCGGTGGAGCCAGCAGCATCGAATGGCGTCCGTAATGCAGTCGTTCAGCCCGCATCCCAGGCGTCGAAACTTTGAAGGAGATGTTCCATGAAACGTACGCCAAAGCTAGCTGCGGCCTTGCTTCCTATCGTGGCGTCAGCCGCCATGGCGTTCGCCGGCGGCCCAGCATCAGCCGCTGAACCGATCACGGCGGCCCATGCGGACCGTGCAGGAACATCGACCACCGCGGTCGCGGAAACCCTGGCCCGGTACACCGTCACCGTCCGCTGCCACGTGGTCCGCATCAAGGACACCACCGTCGTGGACGTCATTTACGGCACTGGCACCGGAACGACGTACAACAGCGCCAAATTGAACGCCGAGAAGGACGCCAACCGCAAGGTGCCGCCGGGTCACTACAAGCGGCACTGTCACCCGGTCTGAGCCGGTAGCCTGGCTCCTCGGCGGAAACTCCCCCAAAGGAGGCGGCATGGTCGGGCAACCGTCCATCTGGGAACTTCGCGTCGGCATCTATGCAAGCGCAGAAGACGCCCGCGCCTTGGTGGACCAGATCGCGGCCCTGCTGTGCCCCGATGACGTCCACCCGGGCCCGTGTCCGGTGCCGTGGTCCATCGACCTGCTCACGGATACCGATCTCCCTGCTGGCCTGCACGACGGTCTCGTGGAGCAGTACCGCGTCGAACGACAATGACACCGGGTAAAGCACCAGGACGCCGGCCAGAGCCGACTGGCGGGGGTCGGAAGCGGGCTGCCGCAGTTCAGCACTTGATCGAAGGGGCCGAGCCGTTCAGACGGCTCGGCCCCGCTGCGGTCCATGATCCGCCAATACGGGGTCGGGGTCCGCGTCGGTTGGGCCATTTGACGGCGGCTTCGTCTCCCACTCCGGCCCCGGCGGTCCCGCTCCAGACCTGACCTGACATCGCGGTCACAGCGAGATCAAGCGGGCGGTCGGCAAGTCGGCGAGAAGCGCCATACCCGGAGACCTCCTGTTGGCAAGGATTAGCAAAAACGGACAAAGGAGCCCCGCCGCGACCTGCGGGAGCAGCCGTGACTTTGGAAGACGCGACACAACGCACTCCCGGAACCATGCCCTGACGTGTCACGATTCAGAGCACGGCGTGCGGACTGGCGCCGAAGGGCAGCGGTGGCCGCGCCGGAAGGCGCGTTAAAGGGGGATGTCCGGGTGTCAGCGGGTGGGGCCCGCCGGGGACGGCGGGACAACGGGCTCGACGCGAACGAGTACGCCGTCGTCGGCGACGTCGATCCGCGCGTCGGTGAGCACCTGCTCGACGTGCTGGCCGCCGGTGGGATCGCCGCCTACCTCCAGCCCTCCGCCGACCTCAATCCGGTCACCCGCACCACCACGGTGCCGGCCCGACCGGTCGACCGGCTCTACGTCGACCGCTCGCACCTGACCACCGCCCGGGACTACCTGACCCAGCTCGCCGACGAGACCACTCCGGAGCAGCCACCGGCGCGCGACGAACCGGACATCGACGCCGAGTGGGCACGTATCGTGGCGGGCTTCCACACCACCTCCACGCCCGGTGACAACCCGTGGCCGGCCTCGGAGGACGTGGACGAGCGGGACACCCGGGACGAGTCGACCTCCGGGTCGCTGACCCGCTCCGGCACCGACGAAGCGGGTCCGACCGCCACCGACGTTCGTCGGCTGCCGTCCGCGACGGACATCTCCGGAATCTCGGTGGGGCGCGGCACCCGACCGGACGAGCCGTCGCTGCTGGACGGGTTGGACACCTTCGGCGCCGACCTGCCCGACGACGAGGACGACGAGGGCTACCACCCACCACCACCGCCGCCGCTGCCGCGGGTCAGCAAGTACGCGGTGATCGGCGTGCTCGGGGTGGTCGTCGGGTTCGTGCTGTTCCTCTTCCCGTGGCTGCTCCCGATCGACCGCTCGGCGGTCACACTGTTCGGGTTCACCGGCATCCTGGCCGGTTTCGTCACGCTGATCTGGCGGCTGCGCCCCGGCGACGAGGACGAGGACGACCCGGACAACGGCGCCGTCGTCTGACGGTCGGCCCGCATCCCGAGACAGCAGCGCCCCGCCGGGCGCGTAACAGTGGTGTAACTTACTGTCAGTAGGAATACCGCTGTACGTCACTTCCCCCGCTGACTGACCGGTTTTTCCTTGCTCGCGGCGGTCAGTCCTCTGCTGATCGGAATGCCCGAGATGCGACAGAGTTCTCTCGTGGTGGTGGCCAACCGCCTCCCCATCGACGACAACCAGGCCCCCGACGGGGCCTGCGAGTGGCGGCGCAGCCCGGGTGGGTTGGTCAGCGCGCTGCTCCCGCTCCTGCGACACACCCCGGCCACCTGGGTCGGCTGGGCCGGTGGCACCGGGCCGGCCCCCGCCCTGCCGGACGTGGACGGCGTGCGCATGCACACCGTCGCGCTCACCCCGGAAGACCTGCGCGACCACTACGAGGGGTTCGCCAACGCCACCCTCTGGCCGCTCTACCACGACTCGGTGGAGCAGCCGCAACACCACCGCCGGTGGTGGGAGGCGTACCAGCGGGTCAACCAGCGCTTCGCCGAGGCGACCGCGGAGGTGGCCGAGCCGGGCGGGGTGGTCTGGGTGCAGGACTACCACCTGCAACTGGTCCCCGGTCTGCTGCGCACCCTCCGCCCGGACCTGCGCATCGGGTTCTTCCTGCACGTCCCGTTCCCGCCACCGGAGTTGTTCATGCAACTGCCCCGCCGGGCCGAACTGCTGCGCGGCATGCTCGGCGCCGACCTGGTCGGCTTCCAACGGGGGCAGGCGGCGCACAACTTCGCCCAGTTGGTGACCCGGGTGCTGGAGTTGCCGGCCACCGACCGGCGGATCGGCATCGACGACCGGGTCGTCCGCATCGGCGCTTTCCCGGTCTCCATCGACACCGCCGAGATGGCCGCGCTCGCCGACCGCCCGGACGTTGCCGCCCGGGCCCACCGGCTCCGTCAGGACCTCGGCGATCCCCGGCAGGTCGTCCTCAGCGTGGACCGGATGGACTACACCAAGGGCATCGAGCAGCGCCTCAAGGCGTACAGCGAGTTGCTCGCCAGCGGCGACGTCAAGGTCCGCGACACGGTGCTGGTGCAGGTCGCCATGCCGAGCCGGGAACGCGTCGGCCAGTACCAGATCCTGCGCGAACGCATCGAACGCGAAGTCGGCCGGATCAACGGCGAGTTCGGCCGGGTCGGTGAGCCGGCGATCCACTACCTCACCCAGCCCTTCGACCGGGCCGAGCTGGCCGCGCTCTACCGGGTCGCCGACGTGATGGCGGTGACCCCGCTACGCGACGGAATGAACCTGGTCGCCAAGGAGTACGTGGCCGCGCGGGTCGACGACACCGGCGCATTGCTGCTCAGCGAGTTCGCCGGCACCGCCGCCGAGCTGTCCCAGGCGTACCTGGTCAACCCGCACGACCTGGAAGGGCTCAAACAGGCCCTGCGCGCGGCGCTGCGGGCCGACCCGGCCGACAGCATGCAGCGGATGCGGGCCATGCGCGCCCACCTGCACCAGCACGACATCCGGGCCTGGGCCCGCTCCTACCTGCGTGCCCTGGACGAGGGCGGCGCCCTGATCAGTCGCCTGACCGGCACCGACACCGACGGCCCCGCTCGGGTGCCCCGACCGGCCACCCCGACGGGCAGCCCGGCCGGCCACCAGGCCGGCGGCTGACCGCCGGCGGCCCGGCTGCTCAGTGCGCCGCCGGTTCCTTCTCCAGCCAGTCCAGGATCGCGTCGATCGGCTCCGCCCACCGCGCATCCAGCATCAGGTCGTGGCCCATCCCGGGAAAAAGCAGCGGGGCCGACCCGTAGCGGCGGGCCACCCGGGTCAACGTCGACGCCGGCACCACCCGGTCGTCCGGGCTGCCCAGCACCAACACCGGGGGCGCGCCCACGGCCGGCTCGGCCTCCGGCTCGCCCAGCAGCGCCCACTGGGCCCGCCGACCCGCCCGACCGAGGCGTCCCACGTACCGCCGGGCCTCCTCGTCGGGCAACTCGCGGCTGAACAACTGCCCCCGGTTGAGCCGCAACGGCCCGCCGAACACCGCCGGCAACGTACCCGCCGGGTTGCGGCGCAACGCCGCGCCCAGCACTCCCCAGCCGCCGAAGACCGGCGCCACCAGCACCGCGCCCCGCGCCGGGTAGCGGGCCAACGCGTGTGCCACCACCAGCGCCCCCGCGCCGTGCCCCACCAGCACCGCCTGCCGCGGCAGGCTCGCGGCCACCTGGACCACGTCGTGGGCGTACGCCCGCAGCGTCGCCTCCGGCGCCGGCTCGCTGCCACCGTGCCCGCGCAGGCTCACCGCGTACGCCGGGAACCCCCGCGACGCCACGTGACCCAACCAGTGCTCGGCGAACGCCCACGCGCCGTGCCCGAACCCGGGTACGAACAGCAGAGGCGGCCGCCCCTGCTCCAGTTCGGGGACCGCGCTGAGCACCTCCCGCCGGGCCGGCCGGACCGGCCGGGACCACTCCCGACCCCGCATGATCCGCAGCTCGCTACTCGCGCTCACCGTGCCAGCCTTTCGTTCGCGACTGCGGGGCTCGCAAGCTCACTCCTCGCGCTCACCGTGCCAGCCTTTCGTTCGCGACTGCGGGGCTCGCAAGCTCACTCCTCGCGCTCACTTGCCCTCCAGCTCGACCAGGGCGCGTTGGATGGCGCGCAGATAGTCGGCGTGCCCGACCTCGAACCAGTGCCGGCTGCTGTCCTTGACCGGCCCGGAGTACCGCTCCCCCGCCCGGTCCCGCACCCGGGCCGCGAACGCAGTGGCCCGTTCCGGCCGGTCCCGGCGGGCCTGGAGCAGCCGGGCGAAGAGCACCGTCTGCCAGTGCGACAGGGTGAACAACCCGGAGTCCGGTTGCAGCAGGCCGGCGACGGCCAGGGTCGGGTGCCCCGGCGTGAACGCGTTGAGCCACAGCGTGGGCCGGCCCGCGCCCGCGCTGTCACCGAACACCGACGCGTCGAGGAACTCGAAGCGCGGCAGGTAACCGGTGGCGAAGACGACCACCTCGGGGTCGATCTCGCGGCCGTCGGCCAACTCCACCGCGTACGGGTGGAACCGGGCGACGTCCGGCACGGGACCGATCCCGCCGTGGCCCACGTAGTACACGAGCTGGCTGTTCGCGATCGGGTGCGTCTCGTACACCCGGTGGTCGGGCTTGGGCAGGCCGAAGCGGGTCAGGTCACCGACGGTCAGCCGCAGGGTCCAGTGGTAGAGCCACTGCCGTACCCGCAGCGGCACCCGCAGCGCCAGGAGGGTGTCGTTCACCTGGTCGGCGGGGCGACCGAGCACGTACTTCGGCGCGTACCAGTAACCCCGGCGGGTGGAGTGCCAGCAGCGCGACGCCTGCTGGGCGGCCTCGACGGCGATGTCGCAGCCGGTGTTGCCGGCACCGACCACCAGCACCCGCTTACCGCGCAGCTGCGCCGGGTCCTTGTAGGACGAGGCGTGCATGATCTCGCCGCGGAACTCCTCCAGGCCCTCGTAGCGGGGCAGCTTCGGCGACCAGTTGTGGCCGTTGGCGATCACCACGGCGGCGTACCGGGCGGTGCGTTCGGGGCCGTAACCGCCGGTGGAGCGGGTGGTCACATCCCACCGGTCCCCCTCGACGGGCTCGACCCGGATCACCTCGGTGCCGAACCAGATGTGCGAACGCAGGTCGAAGTGGTCGGCGTACCGCTCGAAGTAGGACAGCAGCTGACCGTGGTGCGGGTAGTCCGGCCAGGAGTCCGGCATCGGGAAGTCGGGGAACTGGGTGAACGGCTTCGACGAGATCAGGTGGGTGCTGGCGTACACCGGGCTGCGGTCGTGCCGCCAGTTCCAGGCGCCGCCGACGCCCGTCTCCCGCTCGTAGCAGTCCACGCCGAACCCGTGCTCACGCAGGTTCTTGATGGCGGTCAACCCGCTGGCCCCGGCCCCGATGACGCAGACCGTGTCGCCCCGGTCGGAGACCGGGCGCCCGTCGCTGTTCGCCGTCGGCGAGGTCGCCTCCGGGTCGGGCCGGCCGTGGTCGGTGGAGGTGGACACCGGGGACATCTCCTTTGGTACGGCAGGCGTGCCGGTCGCCGCGAAATCCTCTCCACAACCGGGCCGGATGTCCAGTCCTGAACCGGAGGCGCCGACGGTCGAGCCGGGGTCGGGGGTCAGCCGGTGGAGGGCAGCAGCAGGTCGACCAGGACCGGGAAGTGGTCGCTGGCCCGGCGGGTCTGCGGGGTGTCCACCACGTCGTAGTCGACCACTGTGATCCTCGGGTCGACGAAGAGCGCGTCGATGCGTCGGCGCGGGTCGGCGCAGGAGTAGGTGAGCCGCTCGGCCCGGTCGGCGGCCACCGCGGCGTCGGTCAACCCGCGCGACACGGTGGCCCAGGCCGGCCCGTCCGGACCCTCGTTGAGGTCCGCCCCGGCCAGCACCGGGCTGGTCGCCGCGTCCAGACCGCGCTTGAACTCGGCGGCCTGCGAGGGCCGCTCGGCCGGGTCGGTGGACAGGTGCGAGCCGGCGACGGTGAACCGGGCGTCACCGACGCGGCAGTCGGCGTACGCGGCGCCGCGCAGGTGCCGGCCCGGGGTCAGCGGAAAGCGCTGGCAGCGGGTGCCGAGCACCTGGACCCGCAGGCTGGTCAGGAGCAGGTTGCCCAGCGCGGGCAGCCCACCGGCGGCCACCACCAGACCGAACGACTCGGCCAACGTGGCGGACTTCTGCCGCCACCGGAACCGGCGCGGCCCCTCCTGCACGATCACCACGTCCGGCGTCGCGGCCCGGACCACGGCCGCCAGCGCGGCGGTGTCGTCACGCTGGCTGTGGACGTTGTACGACACCACGCGCAGCGGCACGCCCATCCCCGACCGCCTCAGATCCGGCGGGCCAGGTCGGCGGCGCCGATCACCCCGGCGCTGTTGCCCAGCTCCGCCGGGAGCACCTCGGCCACCGGCAGGCGACCGCGTTGGGCGAGCGCGTCGAGGTACGAGCGGCGGGTGGGGCCGAGCAGCAGGTCACCGGCGTCGATCACGCCGCCGCCGACCACCAGGGTCTGCGGGTCGAGGATCTGCGCCATGTCGGCGAGGCTGGTGCCCAGCCACCGGCCGATCTGGGCGAACGCCTCGGCGGAGACCGGGTCGCCGCCCTGCGCCGCGGCGGTCACCATCGGGCCGGTGATCGCCTCGGCCTCACCGCCGGCCAGCTTCAGCAGTGCGGTGGCGCGGTTGGGCTCCTGCCGGGCGCCGGCCCGGGCGAAGCGGACCAGGGCGCTGCCGCTGGCGTACTGCTCGATGCAGCCCAGCCGGCCGCAGCCACACTGGTGCCCGTCCGGCACGGCCAGCATGTGGCCCAGTTCCGCGGCGATGCCGTGCGCGCCGCGCATCAGGTCGCCACCGAGGACGACGCCGCCGCCCACACCGGTGCCGATGGTGAACATGATCATCGAGTCGTCGGCGTCGCGGGCCGCGCCGTAGCGGAACTCGGCCCACGCGGCGACGTTCCCGTCGTTCTCCACGATCACGGGCAGCCCGATGGCCTCGCTGACGTACTCGCGCAGCGGTTCGTCACGCCAGGCCAGGTTGGGCGCGAAGAGCACAGTCGAACGGCTGGCGTCGATCCAACCGGCCGCGCCGATGCCGACGGCCTCGATGGTCCGCCCGGCAGCCAGTTCGCCGACCAACTCGATGATGACGTCGCGGGTCTTGGCCACGTCATCGGCGGGAGTGTCCCGTCGGGTCTGCACGAGGACCGTGCCGGTGTCGTCCACGACACCGCCGGCCACCTTCGTGCCACCGACGTCGACTCCGATGGTCAGCGTCACCGCTACCGCCCCCCTCTGCTGTGCTGTCCGGCCCGGGTCCCGGCCCAGTGCCGGTCCGGGTCGGAAGGTCCCGCGCTCAGGCGCCGTCGCCCGATGCTTCCGCGTCGGCGTCGTCGGGCACCCGCGATGCGGGCACCACGGGACGGGTGGTCGGCGCCGGTACGGTCGCCGTCCCGGCCTCGTCGACGGGTGGTACGGCGGCCGGGGCGAGTGGGTCCGCCGTCCGGGTGGCGACCGACCAGACATCCCGCTCCGGCGCCGGCTGAGAATCATGCCCGGTACGGGTGGCATCGCGCCACACGTGCTCGTCGACGGTCGCGGTGGGCGGGCCGCTCGGGGGTGGCTCGGGGAGCACGTCGTCGGTGCTCGCGGCGGGTGCCGGTGAGGACGGGGTGGCCGGCTCGGCGGCCGGCTCGGCGGTCCCCGGCGCGGACGGTTCCGCCGGCGAGAACGCGCGGAGCAGGCTGGCGACACCCGCGGCGAGGTCACCGGCGCCGGTCGCGAGCCGTTCGGCGAATTCCGGACTCGGGTCCCGCAACGCGGCGATGCCCCGACAGACCGGGCAGACGCAGCATTCGGCCGAACCGGTGGCGAAAGCACCACCGGTGCCGGAGCGGGCGTCCGGACCCGCGCTGTGACCGAGGACACCGGACAGCATCCCGCCCAACGAGCCGAGCGCGCCGCCCGCCGAGCCGGCGGAGGCCAGTCGCGCCCCTGCCAGCAGGGTGGCGACCAGCCGCTCCGCCTCTTCCCGGGCCGAACCCGGATCCGTTCCGCCCACCGTCGGCTCCTCTACCGTGCCACCGGACACGTCACTGCGCCGCACCGGTTGCTTCTACCCGGCGCTTGAGCTGCTTCAACGCGGTGTCCATGATCATCTTTTCGGCCTTGCGCCGAAACATCCCGAGCATGCCGACCGACAGGTCGACCTCCAGCGTGTAGGTCACCGTCGTGCCGCCGTCCGGGTTACCCACCAGGTCGTACGAACCACGCTGGGCCTTCTGCATCTTCGAGGGGGCGACCAGGTGCCACTCGATCCGGGACAGGTCCTCGGCGTACTCGTAGGCGAGCACGTACTCGTCGGCCATCACCCCGGCGTCGATGGTGAAACGCACCTGACTGGCGTAACCGTCCTCGTACTCCTCGATTACCTCGGCACGACGCACCGCGTCGGTCCACTCCGGGTAGCGCGCGAAGTCGCAGATGACCGCCGTCACCCGATCCGGTACGGCGCCGATGATGATCGACTGGGTGGAGGAGTCCGCCATGGGGGGAGGCTACCCGGCGAGTACCGCCCGGCACGCTGCGCCGCCCCCGGCGCTCGGCAGGACCCATACCCGCTGGCCGTTAGCAGGGTGCCCTTCCTCACCGGGTAGGTTTCGACACAACCGACGCCCATGGCGACGACCAGCCCGACCAGCCCGACCAGCCCGACCAGCCCGACCAGTGCGAGCACGAAGGAGTGCAGGTGCGCGAGTTCTCCGTCCCGCCGATCGTCACCGTTGGCGACGCGGCCAACCTCACCGATCCGGTCTGGGACAACGCCGAAGTCGCGCCCGACGCCGCCCAGTTCGCCCGCCCCACTCCGCGCGCCGACGGCACCGTCACCGAATGGACCGAGGTGACCTGCCTCCAGTTCCGCGACGAGGTGGCCGCCGTGGCCCGCGGGTTGATCGCCGCCGGCATCGAACCGGGCGTCCGGGTCGGGCTGATGAGCCGCACCCGCTACGAGTGGACGCTGCTGGACTACGCCATCTGGACCGTGGGCGCGGTGACAGTGCCGATCTACGAGACGTCCAGCGCTGAGCAGACCGCGTGGATCCTCGAGGACTCCAACGCGGTCGCCGTCGTGGTGGAGACCGAGGCGCACGCCGCCCTGGTCGCCGGTGTCCGGCACCGGCTGCCCGAGCTGGGCCAGGTCTGGCAGATCGATGGCGGCGGGGTCGACGAGCTGGTCACCACCGGCGCCTCTGTCGAGCTGGCCGAGGTCGAGCGGCGACGCAAGGCCGTCCGCGCCGGCGACCTGGCCACGATCATCTACACCAGCGGCACCACCGGCCGGCCCAAGGGTTGCGTGCTCACCCACCGCAACATGTACGCCGACATCGCCAACGCCGTGCCGGTGCTACCGAACCTCTTCAACGCCGGCGCGAGCACCCTGCTCTTCCTCCCGCTGGCGCACGCCTTCGCCCGGCTCATCCAGATCGGCGTCGTGCAGGCGCGAGTCACCATGGCGCACTGCGCGGACACCAAGAACCTGGTCGCCGAGCTGCAGGCGTTCCGGCCGACCTTCGTGCTCTCCGTACCCCGGGTCTTCGAGAAGGTCTACAACGCCGCCAAGCAGAAGGCCGAGGCGGACGGCAAGGGCGGCATCTTCGCCCGCGCCGAGCAGGTCGCCATCGCGTACAGCGAGGCGCTGGAGACTCCGGGCGGACCGGGCCTGGCGCTGCGCGCCCAGCACGCGGTCTTCGACCGGCTGGTCTACCGCAAGCTGCGTGCCGCGCTCGGCGGACGGTGCCGGGACGCGATCTCCGGCGGGGCGCCGCTCGGCGCCCGTCTGGGTCACTTCTTCCGGGGCATCGGCGTGACGGTCCTGGAAGGCTACGGCCTCACCGAGACCTCGCCCGCTGCCGCATCGAACCAGCCCACCGCCACCCGGATGGGCACCGTCGGTCGTCCGTTCCCGGGCGTGACCGTGCGGATCGAGGACGACGGCGAGATCCTGCTCTCCGGTGAGTTGATCTTCCAGGGTTACTGGCGCAACGAGACCGCGACCGCCGAGGCGATCAGCGCCGACGGTTGGCTCCGCACCGGCGACCTGGGCCAGCTCGACTCCGACGGCTACCTGAGCATCACCGGTCGCAAGAAGGAGCTGATCGTGACCGCCGGCGGCAAGAACGTCGCCCCGGCGGTGCTGGAGGACCTGGTCCGCGCGCACCCGTTGATCAGCCAGTGCGTCGTGGTCGGTGACGCCAAGCCGTTCATCGCGGCGCTGGTCACCGTCGACGAGGAGGCGCTGCCGACCTGGTTGGAGAACGCCGGGTTGCCCCTCGACACCACCGTCGAGCAACTGCGCGAGCACGAGGGCCTCCGCAAGGAGATCCAGGCCGCAGTCGACGCCGCGAACCAGGCCGTGTCGAAGGCCGAGGCGATCAAGGTGTTCCGGGTCCTGCCCCACGACTTCACCGAGGCGACCGGCGAGCTGACCCCGTCGCTCAAGGTCAAGCGCCAGGTTGTCCACAAGACGTACGCGGCGGAGATCGCCGATATCTACCGAGGCTGACTACCATCCGTCACGTGCCCGCATCCACAGCCACCGCCCCGCACCCGCATCCCCTCGCCGCGGCCGCCCGCGTGGTGATGCTGGCGCTGGTCGCCATCCTGACCCTGTTCGCCACCCGCGACGTCACCCAGCTGTGGTGGATCGCGCTGCTGGCGGTGGCCGGGCTGCCGTCGCTGCTGGCACCGCAGCACCGGCTGGTCGGCCCGCTGAGCCGGGTGGCCGAGGTGGTGGTGCTGGGGCTGGCCGCGAGCCACGTCGCCGCGGTGGCGTCCATTGGTGGCACCGTCGACGGCCTGGGCGCCTCGGCGGTGCTGCCGTACCTGGCGGTCCCGGTGACCGTCACCGCGCTGCGCCGCCGCTTCCCGGAGGGTGCCGCGCTGCTCGTGGTCACCGCCGCCACCCTGCTGCTCAGCGGCGCACTGACCCGGGTCGACGGTGGTCTTCAGCTCGGCCAGCCGGGTTACCTCGCGGTCTGCGCGCAGTGGCTGATCCTGGCAGCGTTGGGGCTCTACGCCGCCGGCACTCTGCACCAGGTGATGGCGGTGCGCGGTGAGGGCAAACCCCAGCCGTACGCCGAGGCGACCCGGCTGCTGACCCAACTGCGGACGGTGGCCCGGCAACTGCCCGGAGCGACCCTGGACCCCGGCGGCATCTCCGAGCACCTGCTGGAGGAGCTGCGGACGGTGGCCCGCGCGGACCGGGGCGCGGTGCTGTCGGCCAGCGGCGGCGGTCGCCTCGTGGTGCTCGCCCAGGCCGGCGTCGACCGGGTGGACTGGGAGACGACGCTGGACGCGGACTCGGCGATCGCCGACGCCTGGGCCACCCAGCAGGCCACCACGGCCGCCCGGTCGCAGTCCCGCTCGCACCGCGGCGGCGACGTGTCCGCGCTGATCGTTCCGCTGGTCGCCGGGGTGCGCACGGTGGGGCTCGTGGTGCTGGAGGCCGACGCCACGCAGGCGTACCCACCGCCGGTGGTGTCCCGGGTGACCGCGCTGACCCGCCCGGCCGCGCTGCGGCTGGAGGCGGCACTGCTCTTCGACGAGGTGCGCTCGCTGGCCACCAACGAGGAGCGGCAGCGGCTGGCCCGGGAGATCCACGACGGGGTGGCCCAGGAACTGGTGATGGTCGGCTACGGCATCGACAACGCCCTGGCCACCGTCTTCGACGACGCCGACGAGACCGCCGAAGCCCTGCGTACGCTGCGCGGCGAGGTCACCCGGGTGATCCAGGAGCTGCGGCTGAGCCTCTTCGAGCTGCGCAGCGAGGTGGACCGGCAGGGTGGGTTGGCCGCGGCAATCGCCGAGTACGCGCGCACCGTTGGCGCGTCCGGCGGGCTGCGGGTGCACCTCTCGCTGGACGAGTCCACCGCCCGGCTGCCGGCCGCCACCGAAGCCGAGTTGCTGCGCATCGCGCAGGAGGCGGTGACCAACGCGCGCAAGCACGCCGGGGCGTCGAATTTGTGGGTCACGTGCGAGATCGACCCCCCGTACGCGCAAATAGAAGTGTCGGATGACGGTCAGGGGATGGCTGACCAGCGCCCGGACGGACGGTACGGTCTTGCGATCATGGCCGAGAGGGCGGAACGTATCCGGGGCCGGTTGGAGATCAGGCCGCGGCAACCCAGCGGCACGACCGTGGCGGTGGTTCTCGGCACCTCGGCCCGGCGCGATAACGTGCGCGGCAGCGCAGCACCAGAAGGGGAGTAACCCGAGGATGACCACAAGTCCGATACCGGCCACCCGTACCAAGGTCCTCCTTGTCGACGATCATGACCTGATTCGCAAGGGTTTGCGGCACGCCTTCGAGCGCGACCGCCAGTTCGAGGTCGTCGGTGAGGCGGCCACGGCGGCGGAGGGAGTACGCCAGGCCGGCGCCTTGCAGCCGGACGTGGTGATCATGGATCTGCGGCTGCCCGACGGCAGCGGCCTGGAGGCCACCCGCGCACTGCGTAAGTCCAGCGCGTCGATGGGCATCGTGGTCCTGACCATGTACGCCGGCGACGACCAGCTCTTCGGCGCCCTGGAGGCCGGCGCGAGCGCCTTCGTGCCGAAGACCGCCCCGGCCGACGAGGTGGTGGCTGCCGCACGGCACGCCGCCTCCTCCCCCAGCGCGTTCACCGCGGCCGACCTGGCCGAGGCGATGAAGCGCCGGCTCGCCCCGTCCGGCCCGCAGTTGTCTCCCCGGGAGGGGCAGGTGCTGCGGCTGCTCGCGGACGGCATGAGCGTGGCGGGCATCGCCAAGCAGCTGTTCGTCAGCGAGTCCACGGCGAAGACGCACATCTCGAAGCTCTACGAGAAGCTCGGCGCGGCCAACCGGGCTCAGGCCCTGATGACCGCGCTGCGGCTGGGCCTGCTCGAGGCACCGGACGCGCCGAAGTTCTGACCTGCCTCCCGCTCGTCGAGCGGGACGACGCGACCGACGGTCCGCGCCAGCT